>CAZBKP010000006.1:0-4929 GCA_964492525.1 uncultured Cardiobacteriales bacterium | reverse complement strand
TTATTTTGTTTTGATGCAGGCGACAAATCAATTACATGGAAAGGGAATCTCTGGAGTAGAAACAGTTCAACAAGGTATTTCTCTTTCTTATGATGTAGAAACTGTCGTTGAATATGGCAATAATCGTGTTGTTACAACTATAAAAAAAGCACCAATAATAAATAGTGGTGGATCTAGTGTTGGTTCTGCATCTGTTACTGTTAATCCAATGCTAAGATCTTTAGGTGAAGGGCAACTTGCAATGTCATCCTTAGTATTAAGGGGTGCGGATAATGTTGCCTATAGTCTATTTGGTGCCATTCATTCACAAAATGCACAAAATGGGTTTGTGCCTTTTGCGGATATCTATGCAGGGCGTTCTAAATATTCGAATGGTTCTCGCGTAAGCGTAAATGAGTATCTTCTAACAATGGGATTAAGCTATCAACAAGATCGAATTAAGATTGCGGGACTTATTGAAACAGGGTGGTCAGATTATACATCTAAAGCATATTATGCGAATGGTATAAGCCTTCGTGGAAGCGGTGATAACCGTTATTATGGAATCGGTGTTTTATGGCGGTATGGTCTAGAGAGTGGCTTCTATACAGATGGAAGTTTACGATTTGGACGAACCAGAACGAAATATAGCACAGATGATATTGTAAATATTGCTTCAGGTGAAAGAGTAAGATACAACCTTTCAAGCCCTTACTTTGGAGCACACCTTTCTGCAGGTTATATCGTAGATATTGATGAACGTAATAAAATTGACCTTTCAACGAAGTTTTTATGGACAAGCATAAAGGGTAAAAAGACTCGAGTAGCAGGAGATCCTATTAACTTTGGGCGTTTAAATTCTAAACGTTTACGAGTAGGTGCAGAGTGGAATCATCTATATAGTGATACGACTGTATTTAAAGTTGGGCTTGGATATGAATATGAATTTGGTTGGGATACTAATATTAAAACCTATCAGATTTATAATGTGGATGCATTATCTTTAAAAGGAAGTACAGGAATTCTAACACTCGGCACGACAATGAAACCATCGGCTAATTCAAGATTTTCTTTTGATGCAAATGTAGTGGGCTATGTAGGCAAGCGTAAAGGTGGTACTGCGAATTTACGAATTAACTACAATTTCTAATTTATTGTTCTAATATCTGTAATAGGCTCAGTTCCCATTTGCTCAGAGTGTAGGTAGTTTATAAGTTTTTGCGCAACTTCTTTTGGGGAGCTGAGTTTATTTTCCGCTTTAAGCTGTTTGAATGAGTCAACGAGTGGAAAAAGGTTAGAATCGCTGTTCCGAATTGTTGTTTGCATCTCTGTATCAATAGTACCAGGAGCAATAGAAGTCGCTCTGACAGGATAGTCAGAGCGTTTTTGTTCTTCACATAAAATTGTAGTGAAGTGATCAACTGCGGCTTTTGTTGCACCATATACACCCCAACCCGTATAGGGTTTTCGCCCTGCACCAGAAGATATGTTCATAATGACTTTAGAGGCCTTAATATCATGAAGTGTGGATACAAATAAATTACATAATTTTATAAGTGCAACGACATTTAGCTCAAAACTTTTTGAAACGTCATTGTTGGTAATTTTCCCGACAATCCCCATTGGCTCAACAATGCCCGCATTGTTAATTAGATAAAAAGCTTCGTGGATGTTGACTTGCTCTATCAGCCAATTTTTTATTTTATCCAGAGTCCCATCTAAAGTGAGATCTCCTTCAATAAAATTAGGATATTGATTAGGATTATGTCTAGCAATTCGTAAAACAGAGTTGTGATCATCTTGTTCTAAAAATGTGGCGATTGCATCTCCAATTCCTTGAGAGGCACCAGTAACAATATAAACGGGCATATAGACTCCTTTTGAGTAACTATAAATGGATATTAAATGATGCTGGATAGTCGATTGAATCTAAATATAATCCTTGTGGTGGCGCAGTAATTCCTGCATTTCTTCGATCTTTACTTTCAAGTACAGATTTAACAAAATCGATTTCTTCTTTATTGGAACCTACTTTTAAAAGTGTGCCTACGATATTTCTAACCATATGATGTAGGAATCCATTTGCATGTATATCTAGAAAAATCATTTCACTGTGTCGATAAATATGAATTGCATAAATTTCTCGAACAGGAGAAACTGCTTGGCACTCGCTTGATCGGAATGCATTAAAATCGTGTACACCTACTAAAAATTGAGCAGCTTGATTCATTTTTTCAACATTTAATGAATAGTTGATATGAGTTGTACATTTTCTAAGGAGCGCGCTACGATACGGCGTATTATGAATAATATATTGATAATGCCTTCCAACAGCACTGAAGCGGGCATGAAAGTCTAAAGGAACTCTAAAAACGCTTTTGACAGAACAATCTGCAGGTAGGTTTGAGTTAATGCCACGTATCCATGCGTAGTCAGTTCGATTAGCGTTTGTGATAAAGTTAACGATTTGATTGCGAGCATGCACCCCCGCATCCGTTCTTCCTGCGCATAATAGTTCAATGGTATGGTTTGCAACGATCTCAATAGCAGGAACAAGTACAGATTCTACAGAGCGTACAGGAGGCGTTTTTTGTGCCTGCCATCCGCGAAAATCTGTTCCATCATATTCAATACAAAGAGCTATGTTATAGCATTCTTCCATCAGTTTGTTTTAATTCGTTTTGACTCAATAATTGCTTTAGAACGGCTCATTTCTTCAATAAAAGAAGAACCACGTTTCAGTGCAAGAGTAACAAGTAGAACATCTACGATTGCTAAATCAGCAAGACGCGAAATCATAGGAACATATTCTGTTGTATCTTCTGTCGCTCCTGACTCTAAAATAATATCAGAGATTTTAGCAAGCGGAGAATTACATAAAGTTAAAGAAATAATCGTTGCGCCATTCTCTTTTGCAAAAGAAACAGAATCTAAAATATCTTTGCTTCGACCTGTATGAGAAATTGCAATGAGCACATCTTTCTTAGTGAGAAGAGAAGCCGCAAGTGTATGCACATGATGATCAGAATAGGAGGCAACATGAACACCTACTCGTAATAATTTTTGTTGAATATCATAAGTAACAACGCCAGATGCACCATGACCAATACATAGAACTTGGTTAGCCTTCATAAGAACTTTGATCGCTTGATCAATGCTTTTAGGATTCAATGTTTCTTTCGTTTTAAGGAGCGCGGCAGATGCCTGAGTGATGACTTTATTAATAATATTTTTAGTATCGTCAGATTCTGAAATATTTCCATGGACAAAAGGTACGCCTGCATTCAATGTGTTTTCAAGTTCTTGTTTAAATGAGTGATAACCATCAAAACCAAGTGCTCGGCAAAAACGGATAATTGTAGGTTCTGAAACACTTACTGCTTTAGCAAGTGCACCAATAGAAAGTGATACAGTTTCATTTGGATGCGCAGTTACCCAATCGGCAACACGTTTTTCTGATTTTCTTAATTTTTCACGGTTGTTTTTTATATGTGCAAGCAAATGGAACTCCTTTTATGTATAACCATCATAATGTATGTGCTAAACCTACTAAAGCGGGATACGGTTCAGTAATCACATATGTGGGTATTGAGCGTAGATAATCATGCATCGTTTCACTGTTCTCGAATGTATTTCTAAACTCAGATGCCATAAAAAAAGGTAAAAACTGAGGGATGATACCACCCGAAAGAAAGAGCGATTTTGCTCCTGTGATCAGTACAAAATTCCGCGCAACAATGCCAATCATAGCACAGTAGTGCTTAAAAATATCTACGGTGATGGGATCTTTTTCGATGATTAATTGATGTAAAAGGGTAGAAGGAGAAGATTCTTTATAAGGATAACTTCTTTTTTTATGGATATATTGGATAAGTCTGGGAATACCAATGCTTCCTGATACAAAATGTTCAATGATGGGTTGACGATTTTCATTAGCTATAGTTTGAGAAAGCCACTCAATTTCATCGAATGTTTCTGGTGTGAAACTAGAGTGTCCTCCTTCAGATGGAATCACGATCCATTCATTGTGATGGAAAAGCGTGAGTGCTGTTCCGATGCCAGAGCCTAATGCAATTGTAAGTCTTGGGAAAAGAGGATTAAGAGTGCCTTCTCCAATTTGTGCTATCTGATCATCTTTTAGAAAAGGAAGAGATTGCCCTTGTGCTTCAACATCATTTATGACTGAAACGGAGGAATTAGGGAAATTTCTTGCGAGTTCAGAAATAGAAAAAATCCAATCGATATTAGCAAAAGTGAGTTGATCTTTATGAATAGGTGCTGCAACAGCTAATTTCAAAATAGAGAAATCATCAATATCATTTTTTTTACAATATTCTTGAATAATTTCGATGGGTGATGAGTACGATTTTGATGAAAAAACTTCAACATTTGTATATTCATCCTCGCCTTTGTTAAGGATAGAAGCAATCCTACTATTCGTTGCGCCTAAATCACCAATAATAGCATACACAGTTGGCATGAACGTTATCCTTCAGGAAGCCATTCATTGAGCTTAGTATGAATTTCTTTTAATCCAACTTTAGGGTCACTTGCGGAAAAAAGTTGGCATGTTACAGGCATCGTATACGATTCTAATGCCTTCTTAAGAGAAAGTAGGGCTGCTTGTGCAGGCCCACGTTTGAGTTTATCCGCTTTTGTTAGCAGAATATGAGTTGGTAAATTTTTGAGTTCACACCAATGAAGCATCTGCTCATCGAGATCGGTCATAGGATGACGAACATCCATTAACATAACTAATCCAATTAAGTTTTCTCTTGTTTCAAAATATCCTTGAAGAATTTTCTGCCAATGAAGACGAATACGTTCAGGGACTTTTACATAACCATAGCCAGGTAAATCAACGAGGTAATTGTTGTCATCAATTTTAAAATAATTGATGAGTTGTGTTCTGCCTGGTGTTTTACTCGTCCGCGCAAGTGTTTTTTGTGC
>CAZBKP010000005.1:0-22533 GCA_964492525.1 uncultured Cardiobacteriales bacterium | reverse complement strand
TATATTTCCAATAAAATGGTTTATTCATCAATATCGTGATCTTATAGAAACTCTCCCTTTCACTTTTTTTGAGATTTTTATTGATAATATTTTGCACATTCTCGTATGAATCCCCGATTGATATATGAGAACACATCTCTTCAGCATACGCTTCATAAAGAGATAATTCTCTACTCTCTCTTATTACCATCAACAGAAGACTACTCACGACAACGAGCGTTAAAATCAGTGCCATCTTTTTCGTGATTTTAATATTCAATTTTGACCACATAGTCTTCAGGATCATTTTTTTCAATTAAAGAAGAAATTACGCCAAATTCTGGTAGAGAAATATCGCCCGCGACCTCTAAAAGTGGAAACAGAACAAAATTACGAAGATGCATTCTTGGATGTGGGATGATTAAAGTTTCATCCTTCGAGAGTGTTAGATCACCGTATAACAAAATATCTAAATCAAGCGTTCTTGCACCAAAGCGAACAGTACGAACGCGCTTGTGCTTCTGCTCAATCGATTGCAAGAAATAAAGAAGATCTAACGGTGACAGTGAGGTTTCAATACCAATCACTGCATTAATGATATCAGGCTGTTCGGGACCTATAGGTTTAGTACGATAGTAACTTGAAGCAATGACGTTATGAATCTCATCCTGTGCCTCGATTTCTTGAATAGCTGTATTTAATTGCAAAATTGGGTTCTCAAGATTAGAACCCAATGCAATATAACTTTTTGCGACAGACATTTTAAAACTATTTCGTCATAGATTGAACGGCACTACGAATCAATCCTTCATCAATCACCTGAAAATCGTTGATACAACGCTCATCATACTCTCTAAATCCCATTGATTTAGAGAGTGTTGTATAGCGTTCAATCGCGTTTTCAATATGGTGCAGAGAATCATAATCCAACGCCCCTTGTTCTTTTGCGACAATCACCGTTCGATAAGGTGTTTCATAGGGTTTAATACTCCCTGCCTGAGGATGACTGAGTAGTTTTGCCCCTTCATGCACATGATCACGCACTGTTGTTAAAACGTCCAAATAGTTTTCAACAAATAGAACGTCATATGCTTTGTACTCAGAAACAACAAGAGGATTGTTGGTAATAATCTTAAAATTCATCATCTGCCTTTATATTAAAAATGTTGCTTAAGACGGTTCCGTCTCATCCTTTTCTTCATCGACCTCTGATTTTAGAGATTTGCTTAAATTAGTCAAACGAATCACGATCGGTGCTAAGAAAATTAATGCACAAAGATTAGGCAAGACCATAAGCCCATTAAACATATCCGCCATATTCCAAATCAGATCTACTTTAAAGAATGAAGCAAAGAAAATACCGATAATGACAAACATTTGGAAAATCCTAACCGCATTCATTGAATTAAATAGATAGCGCACATTTGTTTCTGCATAATAGTACCACCCTACAATCGTTGAGAATGCGAAGAAGAAAAGTGCAATAGAAACAAAATAACCACCAAAACTACCAAAAACATATTGGTAAGCTTGCTGTGTTGCCGCAATTCCTGTCACCTTATACACGGATAAGAAATTCCCATCTGCGAGCGTGAATCCTTGGCTCCCCCAATCTCTCAACGCTGAGGTTACAATTACAAAACCTGTAAGGGTTACGATCACGCATACAACAAATACACCCATCATAGCCAAGAACGCTTGGTTTTCTGGAGTCGTATTTTTAGCAACGGCATGTGCATGTGGCGTTGATCCCATACCTGCTTCGTTTGAAAATAATCCTCGTGCAATACCATATCTTGCAGCTTGTTGAACGGCGATACCTGCTCCAGCCCCTAGAATCGCCTGAGGATCAAATGCGGCGACAAAAATTACACGACACGCTTCAACTAGAAATGCCGAGTTCATCACTAAAATAACTGCCACACCCATTAAATAAAATAACGCCATTAATGGTATTAATTTCTCGACGACAGACGCGATATTTTTAATTCCACCCATTACAACAAGCCCTGTAACCAACGCAAGCACGATACCCACCAACCAATTTGGAACACCAAAAGATCCTGTAAATGCGACTACAATTGAATTACTTTGCACCATATTACCAATCAAGCCCAATGCAATAATAATTGATACCGCAAAGAAGACTGCAAGCCACCTAAACTTTTTACCCATTCCTTGCTCTATATAATAAGCAGGACCTCCGACGACTTGCCCCTGTTTATCTTTAGTTTTGAACTTTATCGCAAGAATGGCTTCAGCATAGATTGTTGCCATTCCAAGAAAAGAGGAGACCCATATCCAAAAGATTGCACCGGGTCCTCCTGCTAGAATTGCAGTTGCAGGACCTGCGAGATTACCTGTGCCAACTTGTCCTGCGATTGCTGTCGCAACAGCTTGGAAAGAGCTCATACCGCTCTTCCCCGCCTTTTCACCACTTAGAGAAACGCCTCCTAAAAACATCTTTATTGCAGCTCCAAACTTTCTCACTTGAATGAATCTCAAGCGGATTGTGTAGTAGATTCCAACACCGACCAAGAAGAAGATTAAAATATAATCCCATAGGATTCGGTTTACGCTATTTACAATGGTTTCTAATATTTCCATACTGCACCCCAAGTCTTAATAATTAAATTTGGTTACTGCACTTTATTCCATAGCGGTTGACGTTTCTCTATTCCCTCCTTTATCTATAAAGATTCCTCATTTTCTGTTCTTGATTCAGGATTTTTAATCACTTCCTGATCTCTTTTTCCCTTACGAATGACATTCGCAATAAAGAGAATAACAAACCAAATCGGCGTGAGTAATAGTGCTTTTAATGTATCAGGTTCAAACATTAGGAGCACAATTACGAATGCAAAAAATGCCAATACGACATAACACATCACTACCCCACCTGGCATTTTGTAACATGATTTTTCATGAAGCTCTGGACGCTTCTTACGATACGCGATATAGAATAGTAAAATAATCGTCCAAATAAACATAAAACACACCGCAGAAATTGTGGTTACAATCGTAAATGCTTCCATAATCGTCGGGCTTGCTAATAAGACAAATGTAGCAATACCAAGACAGATCACAGAAAAAAGCAGTGCATTATTTGGAATATGGTTCTTTGAAAGCTTGGTCATAATTTTGGGCGCTTGTTTCTCTAACCCTAAGCCATAAATCATTCGACTAATTGAATAAACACCACTATTTGCTGCAGAGGCTGCGGAAGTTAAGACTACAAAGTTAATAATTCCTGCTGCAGATGCAATTCCTGCTAGTACGAACATCTCAACAAAGGGACTTTTATCAGGATCAATTAAATTCCATGGCGTAACTGAAATAATCGCAATCAACGCAAATACATAAAAGATAATAATTCGGATTGGGATTGCATTAATTGCTTTTGGAAGCGTTTTTTTCGGATCGCGTGTTTCCGCTGCGGTCATCCCAACAAGCTCAACACCCACAAAGGCAAATACCGCAATTTGGAACCCTGCAAAGAATCCCATGATTCCATTCGGGAAGATCCCTCCATGCTTCCAAATATTGCTAAGTTCTGCTTTATTTCCTGATGGAGAAACAAATCCTGTAAAGACAAGATATCCCCCGACAATAATTAAAAATACAATCGCAATTATTTTTACCATAGAGAACCAAAATTCAAGTTCTCCAAAGACTTTCACAGAAACCAAGTTTAAGA
This sequence comes from uncultured Cardiobacteriales bacterium, assembly GCA_964492525.1. Lineage (GTDB taxonomy): Bacteria > Pseudomonadota > Gammaproteobacteria > Cardiobacteriales > Wohlfahrtiimonadaceae > Wohlfahrtiimonas. Next base: position 18,857 of record CAZBKP010000005.1, on the reverse strand, counting down.
AATAAAGAAGGACGATACATAATCCTGAGGGAAGCCAGATAGGAACACTTGGCCACCAAAATTGTGTATAGCTTACAACCGCAATGACATTCGCAGTTCCCATTGTGATCCAGCAGAACCAATAAGTCCATCCTGTAAAAAATGCTGCATTTTCTCCTAATAAATCACCTGCGATATCATTAAATGAACGATATTTTAAATTTGAAAGAAGAACCTCACCCAGTGCCCTCATCACAAAAAATAACATAATTCCAATAATTGAATACACTAATAAGATTGAGGGGCCTGCAAGGTGTATTGTTTTCCCTGCCCCCATAAACAATCCTGTTCCAATTGCGCCCCCTAAGGCAATCAATTGAATGTGTCTATTTGATAATCCACGCTCTAATTCTTTTGTACCCTCTTTATTTTCTTCCATGACAAAACCCTTTATTTCACTTTTTTTAAGCGAAAAAATCATAAAAAAAAGAGGATATTAAAAAATACCCTCTTTTCTATTAGTCGATGCTTTTTATTCCTCTAAAAAACAGTCTGCTCAGTAATTGGTGTTTCAAGCGCTTTCAATGCTTTTTCAACCAATTCTCTTCTCAGCTTCTTCTCATCTGAAGCATCCAATTTTGGATTACCTAAAGGATGAGGGATCGCAACTGCTGGAACGATTCTATTCGCACCTACAGTTAATGAGATCGGAACAACTGTTGCAATATGAACAACAGGCATCACTTTTTCAATTTCTTTAACGAGCGTTGCACCGCAACGAGTACAGGTGCCTCACGTAGAGGTTAAGATCGCAGCGGTCACCCCTGCATCTTTTAGCTTCTGAGCAATGGCTGCACCGAACTTCTTAGAGTTAGAAACTGATGTACCGTTACCAACTGTTGTGTAGAACATATCAAACAGTTTACCGATACGACCTTCTTTTTCCATGTCACGAAGTACATCAACAGGCAATACACGATTTGGATCTGTATTACATGCCACAGGATCATAGCCGCCATGAGCTGTTTGATAGCCTTCTGCAGTTAATGTATTCACGCCTTTAATAGAATACTCACCATACTTAGAAGCACTTGATGCTTCAATATGATCAGGATTACCATGAGGCACCACACCGCCAGATGTAACTAATGCGATCGTAGCATGTGCCATATCAGTCACTGCTGGCTGTGGATCAACACGGTCAAAGTTTGGCATTGGATATTCAGTATCAAATGCTTCGCCTTTGATCTTACGAACTAACATTTCAATAGCACGTTTCGCACCACGATCTTCGGCAAATTTGTTAATACGAACATTACGAGGAAGATAATTATCAACCTTAGGATCAAGTCCTGCTGCACCCTTTTCAATAAAGGCTTCAACAAGTTTTACCATTTCAGGAAGCGCTGTACGCATACTTGCCGCACTATTTCCTGTACTAACAGTAAACATGTAAGGACGATAAATTTCATATCCTGGGTTTTCGATATACATTCCAGAAACGACTGGAATTCCTAAATCTGATGCAACTTTCGCTGCTTGACCACACGCTACACCATAACGACCTGCGTTAAATGCGGGACCTGCAATCAATAGATCTGGCTTAACTTCTTCTAGAATAGCTTTGATTTTTGCACAGACTTCATCAGGATTTTCGTTAGCATAGTCATCTCCACAGATGATAGTTTTAACGATAGACCCCTTATCTTTAAGAAGATTCTGAATCTGTCCCCCGACAGCAACTGCTCCATCGAATGCTTCGATAGGAAATCCTGCTGCCTCTTCTCCACCTTTTTGGCCGAAGAATTGGTTAAGATAATGAACAATACGAATACTCATGATATTCCTCCTAACCCGCAATTGCGGTTAAATTGTGGAAACCAAGCTCACTTGTTGCACCTGTGATTGCTTGAATTTCAACAGAGATTGAGCCATCTTTATGAAGCGAACCGTCAAATCCACCTGCGATCATATCAGCATACTGAGGATGCCCAATCACGCGCTTCATTGGAGGAAGATGGATGATTTGGTTTGCGTTACCATTTGTCACAACAGCATTTGCAGAAGGATGCGCATCTGCAAGTGATTGGCTCTCACCCATCCATCCTGCATATTCATCTGTTAACAATACTGTTTTGATTCCTGCAGCTTCTAACTTACGGCAGTTCATCATAAGATCCGCATCTGGGTTACCAAATCCTTCTTCAGAAACGATTGCAGCATCTAATCCTAACTGAGTTGCAAGCTTTGTAACCATATTAGAAGAACGCTCTTTATCTGCTAATGTTACGTTTTCATTCGTGATAATGACACCTACAAAGTTGTAGTCCTTACCGTGGCGCTTATAGAGCTCTTCGATAATTGGGCTATTTTGATGAACATAAGTCGGATTCTTATCACATGCTGATACACAGTTACCACTTGTAATCGCGCCATCAAATGCTTCTGTAGGATACATGATAGTTGGAACAATTGTTTTTACATCCACACCATAGTAATACGTGTCATGCAATAAGCCTTGGCTTTGTAACATGTAAACATAACCCACTTTGGGTAAGTTTGGATACTGTTGTAGCTGTTGTGGAAGTGGAAGCGTTTCATATGTTTGAACACTATCAGGCTTCACATCTTTACCCGCTTGACCTACCCAACGACCTGTCATTTGACCGACACGTCTTAACACTGCTTCGTGTTGATATTGATTGCTCTTACAATGCTCATCAACTTCGATACGAAGGACTAGGTTCATTGTTTTAGAGAAAGGCGTATATTGTGCCGCAGGACCTGTCATATCAATAATTCCTTCTTGGAATCCTACAACATGACCTGTGGTAACGATTGCAACACCTTTAAGAACATGTGTTACACCGCTTCCTACGATAGCTTCTTCTCCTGGATTAAATCCAGGGAACATGCAACCTTCACCAGATACTTTTACTCGTGGCTCAATCACATCTTTAACAGGCATGATACGAACTTCATCTCCTGGTTTTACGATGTCGACTTCAACCTCGATAATACGAGAATCAAGACTCTTGATATAATCAACTAAAGCCGATTTATCAAGGGTAAGCTCTCCATTTTTAACTTCCATTTTGGAACCAAAATGAAAGTCTTTTATGTTGATATAACCTACTTCCAATTTCATAACAAACTCCTTTAAGCTTGTTGTCTATAAACACCTATAAAGGCACTCTCTATGCTAAGAAGCTTTTTAGTGCTTCTTTTGCCTTATCTAACTCACTACTATTGATCATTACAACAGGCCCTGTACATCCCATTCCTGTTTCAGCGTAAATACCAACTTTCCATAAGGCAAGTTTTGCATCTTCAATCTCGAGAATATCAACGCCATGAATTTCTTCATTGACAATTGTTTTCTCGGGCATTGCGACTTCATCCGTAGGCTTATTTGCAGCGGCTGCAACAGGCTGTAATCCTTTTAGGATTTCACCTAAGCCACAGGCATTTGCACTTTTCCACTCTGCTTGCCATAACGCTATCACATTCTCATTTGCAAGTTGTCCGCAAAAACGCATTGTTTCACTCACAACAGGCGTACCACTCGCACGAGAGATAATCGCAATAGGATACTCTTGATCCGCACCTAAACCGATACCATAGCCATTTCCTACAGTTTCGACATTTCCGCCACTTTGGCTTGCGCTCCATAGTTTGATCAAAATATTTCCTGTCAAACTATCACACACCATGACATCAGGTGTTCCTTGAATCAAGTCATTACCTCGCATCAATGCACCACCATCTGCACGATGAGAACCTGACCAATTAAGATCATAGCCATTCTCTGCTAATTTCTTAAGTGCTCGCTCAACACTTGCAGCGCCTTCGATATTTAAAATACCAACGGTTGGCTTTTTGATTCCTGTTGCTTTCGCAAGTGCAATTCCTGAAATGGCATTTTTGACCATCGCAGAGGCACGAACGGTGTCACTCGTTCCTGTTGTAGATGCGAGAACCATTCGGCGACCTGTCGCAGGACATGTAATCGCAGTAATCGTTGCAACACTTACCGGGAATGGCTAATGCAAAGTAACCGCCCCTGCAATCTCTCCTGATTTAAAGAGCTCATTCATTTTGGTATGCGCTGCCGTTAAATCATCCGCTTTATGATGCACAAAACCATCAATACCTTTAGGACCAATAATGACAGGCTCGACTTGATCTGATGCCAATTCTGCAGCAGCCAATAAAGCCTCTACAGGAAGCTCACTTCCAATTGCAGTAAGCGCGATAGGTAAACGCTGACGCTTACCACTTAATCCTGCAGCAGCGCTACGTAAGACTTCTGCAAGTTCTTTTGCTTTTGTCATACTAGCCTCCGTTTTTACTAAGTTCATCCGCCACTTTTTGCATTGCATCTGCAAGCATGGTACGAAGTGCTTCTACATCACTTCCTGTATTTGCCTCACCTTTTCCATCATTTTTCTGAATTAATACGCTGACACCATCGAATTGATTTGTCATACGGCCTAAGAACAAGCTTCCTTTACCTACAAGCATAAAGCTATTGATCTTTCCTGACTTAATCGCTTCTGTTCCGTGCCCTACATAAGGTGCCCCTGAAGGAATATGTCCTTGTGTTGGCGCATATCCCGGCATACCATGCTCTTTAACAAAAGATGCGATTTGATCTTTCTGCAACCAACCCTCTTTAACACTTAAAGCCGCAATCATTTTGTAGTTTGCTTCAGGAACATCCCCTGCACCTGCGGGCTTAGTGATTTCTGGGTTTTGCATTTCTGTACAATATTTATCAACATCTAAAGTTGTTAAACCATTACGTTTAAGAGGATCTGAGATCAATGCACTCATAACGGCTTGTGGTGCTGAACCTGTTCCGATCGTATGGCGACCTAAAACATCTGTATTCACAATTGGGCTTACGCCATCATCTGCACTAATCAGAATTGCAAATGAGCCTAAAACATCTTCGAGAAGTGGCATATTGTTCTTCACATGGTCTTTACCATTCATCCCAAGCTTAGCGACACAACCTCCTGCAATCACGAGAACATTTTTGAAAATGCCACTCTTTACAAGAGAAGTCGCTTGAAGAATCGCATGCGCAGGACCTGCACAGAAGCCACGAACATCCACGCCCGTTGCATTTGTACACCCTAAGGATTCTGCAACGGCTTTTGCTAAGTTACCGCCTCCACGCTGATTAATATCACCGATTGCTTCTTCTGAACACTCGATTACATATTCAACGCTTTTCAATACCTCTTCAGGAAGACACCAACCTGCAAGTACTGCCGTTGCCTTCGTGGTTAAGTTTTCTAACATGACATGTGCATTTAGATTGATATCTAAGTCATGCGCTGCTTTTACACACCCTACCAATTTTCCATCTAGATAGAGGGCTGCTGCATGATGATTATCAACTAATGCTTTAATTTCAGCTTCTGTTGCAACTTTAGTATGTTTGAAAAGCTCTAGGTCTTTCAATTTATGATGTGTTTTTGCAACATCTTTCGCTTGATTAATAAATGCTTCCGTGAAAACAGTGAGTTCAAAAACATCTACATAATCTAATGTTGTGTAGAATAAGATTTCTGAAACAATCTCACCCATTTTCCCTTTTGCAGGTGCCGCTGATTTAACCTCAAACCAAGGTTTTGCAACACCATCTAATTCGTCTGGGGTAATATTTCCGATATAACATTGATTAGGTGGATACGATACAACCTCATCAAATGAACGTAAATGACTCTTAATTTTGGTTAAATACTCATCATCAGGATGAGTTTGTAATGTTTGATAAACAACCGAACCATGATGTTCTAATAATGCGGGCGCATGTGCTAAAACATACCCAACATTTTTAATGACTGCGTGACCCATATACACCTCATAATCATCTGTTTTAAAGAGTCTTGCGCAAAATGCGCAAGACTATAAACTACCCAATACACTCAGGTATTAAAGATATTTACAAGCCTGATCACGGAACTGCTTGATCTCTGCAGATAATGCATCGACATCAAGTACCATTTCCATCATACCAACTTGCTCTTCGTAAACCTCTGGGTTTACTTGACTTTTAATCTCATCTTCAACGATGTGATAGCAAAGGAGTCCTAACTGAACTCCGGCTAATGGTCCTGCGAATGTTGGGTCGCCGCTTGTTACTGTTTCGCATGCTAGGCCTGCTGATTCTGCTTCAGCTCCACCTAAAATGACACAGATATTCTCTGGTCCATGCTGCTCAGCTAACTCTTTAACCCGACGCTGATTCTCAAGATCCATTGCGCCAGCGCTTGTTCAAACAAAGCACTCTGTTGTTGCAAATACCACGTCTGCACCAATTGACTCTACACAAGCCTTGATTGCATCTCCTGGTACGCCATCACGATCGCCTAGGATGATGATCTTTTTACTTTTTAGATCCATCTTTAACGACTCCTATTAACAAAAAAAACTATTAAATCTTATTAAATATAAGATTTAATCGCTTGCTCGATCTTATCTACATCAAGATCTTCGCCTGTGAGGTGCTCTTTCTTTTCTCCATCTTTAAAGATAAGAAAAGAAGGAAGCCCCATAACCTTTTGCGCCATCGCCAAACGGCGCTGACCTGCAATATTTAAAGAACAAAACTTAATCTTATCACCATAAGTTTCTTCTAACTTGTGCACATCAGGCATTAGTTCCATACAACGAACACAACTTTCACCCCAGAAATCTACGATAACTAAACCTTTACCTGTTTCTGCTTCAAAATTGTCTTTATTTAACTCAATCATTTTAATCTCCTGATCTACTCAAACTTACTAAAATCGGATTCTTTAGGACTCTCGACGCGAACTTTCTCAACACCTTTATCCAAACAAACAATCGCTGGAAGTGTTTTGATACTGTAACGTTCTGCTAGTCGTTTGTTCTTATAAGAATCTACCTGTACAACTTTAAATCCTTTCGTTTCTGCAAATGCCTCTATCTTAGGCATTAGCTCAATACTCTCTTTTTGTAATGGAGACCAGAACACGCTAAGAACGCGCTTATCCGCACCTAAAACGTGCTCTCTCCAATACTCTTCTTGCTCGATATACTGTAGTGCTGCAACGGCTGCAACGGCACCATCTCCTGCCGCAGTCACAACTTGACGAAGGAATTTATCGCACACATCACCTACTGCAAATACGCCAGGTACTTGTGTTTCCTGCTTTTCATCCACTTCGATATAGCCCCATTGATTAAGAGGAAAATTGCCTTTCAACCAATCTGTTTGAGGCACTGTTCCAACGAACATAAAGACTCCCGGAGTTTCAATATTAGTTAGCTCCCCAGTCTTGATATTTTTAATTCTTACAGACTCAACAAGTTCATCCCCTTCGATCGCATCTATCGTGCTATTCCATACAAATTCAATTTTTGGATTTGCAAACGCTTGCTCCTGAGCAATACGATCCGCATCAAGCTTACCTTCTTCATGAATAACAATCAGTGTAACTTTGTTGACAACTTTAGTTAGGAAGCAGGATTCTTCAACCGCTGTATTCCCTGAGCCGACAACGACAACATCTAAGTCTTCATAGAAGTCTGCATCACACGTTGCACAATATGAAACACCACGTCCCTTAAATTCATCTTCACCTGGAATTCCTAAAATTCTAGGTTTTGTTCCTGTTGAGATAATGACCGATTTTGCTACGACTTCATTACCACTTTTAAGTTTTACACGCTTATGGAAACCATCGCTATCAACAGATAAATTCACAACTCTATCTTTCAAAAATTCTGTGCCAAATTTCTTAGCATGCTCATAAAACTTATTACTTAATCCAGGTCCTGTGTCGATGATACCGGGATAGTTTTCCAACTCGGAAGTTGTCGCACACTGCCCACCCATCTGGCTTTTCTCCTCAATCAGAAGCGTCGTCAAACGTGCTCTTGATGAATAAAGTGCAGCGCTCAGACCACCAGGCCCACCCCCAATAATTACAACATCATAAACGGTATTCGTTGTCATAAGCTATCCTCAATATCTATTGCATAGAAAAAAAGGAACAACAATTCTTGCGAATCATCATTCCTTCTTCAAACCTAAAATTTACTCGGCATCCACGTGAAGTTTGCTTTACATCGTCAGCAACTATATTCATAGACACCACACCGTGGTGATTTATCGACTTCGAAACTCAGAGAACCTTAAAATAATTCATGCAAATCCTCAACCACTATTAAAACACTTCGATTTATTTAATTCAGTATAGACTGTATCATTTGAAAAACAACTTCGCAATTCAATTATAAATAATTTTGACAATAATCATTTGTAGTCAATTTGGAATAAATACTAAAAATTAAAAATATTTCACTCAAAAAAATAATTACACTGATAATCAATATATTAATTAAATATTTCATAAATTGACCAAACCAGTATTTATCAAAATAAATCAATTTTATTACTATCGATTTCAAGTATAGTGCAAAAACGGCATTACATGTGGACCCTGACGTATATTCAGCAGAAAACAATATCAAAATTGCCTAAACAGCATATTATCAGGTAAAATACACAACACTTTTGTAATCCGCGCCATATTTGCCACTTGACCCCATAAACCATCAAGGAAATATAATGATTGATGATCAAATTTACACTTCATTTCATAACTGGGTTTCTGAAGTTTTGATTGATGTTCCTGATGATATATCTGGTTTCGTTTTCAATATTTATGAAGAAGAGGATGAGTATTGTATAGACATCATAGGCACATCTGAATTTTCAGAAGATTCTGATGAATGGGCGAATCAAGAAGTGTGGAACTCTGGCTCACTAATGTTTATTATCCCAAAAGAAAAAACAACAGACTGGGAAGAAGTGCACGATTTAGTCGCAGACTCTGTGGATGAAATTTTAACGCTGGAAGATGATGACTCCGCGAACTGCCTAATGACCTCAGAGGGTATTGCAGTTGGATTTATTGATGGGGAATTAGAATACATATGGACATATTAAATCAAATTCAAAAAAGTAGCCTTTTTGTTATAAGTTGCATAGCAGGCGCTTTGTCTATAAGTACGGCCAATGCACAGCTCAGCGTCAGCTATGATCCAACAACTGAGACAACAATTAGAGCAACAATCTTTGATCCATTTACGCGTCTGGGAGATATTGCTATTAGTGAAAATATACTCCCATCTAAAAATCTATCCCTTCCCAAAGATATCCCTCAATATTGGGATATTATTTCTGTAAGTAAAGATATTCTTCAAAAAGAGTGTGGAAATAGATTAGAGATATTAGATTTAGAAAACATACCTCACCGAGAACTCCTTACGCCCTCTGCTATCGAAAAATGCGGCATTGGTTATGCTATCGAGGGCACTACACTTGCTTACTCGACACTTCATCGCTACGGCACCCCACCAACTCAATGGGGAGATCTTTTTGACTTTAATCGCTATCCAGGAAAAAGAGCATTTCCAAGACAAGCAAGACATTTACTAGAAGCACTTCTTATAGGAGATGGTGTCAAACCAGAATTTGTATATTCTGTACTCTCAACAAAAGAAGGGCGTGAGCGTGCTTTAAATAAACTTGACCTCATTTATGATGAAATCATTTGGTGGGGCGATATTAATAGCCTTAAAAGTTGGTTAACTGAGGGGTTAATCACCATGGCGATTGTTCCTGATGGCGCAATATTAAGTCAAAGTGGCATTGATAATTTTTCAGTTTCCCGTAATGCAGTCATCTATCAACAACGTTACTATGCTATTTCAAAAAGCTCTAGCAAGAAAGACTTAGCATATGCTTTTCTTTCCTTTGCAACTCAACCTGAACAACAAATTCGCTATTCAAATCAGCAGTATTACGGCCCTACCATAAAACAAGGATGGACACTACTACAACCTGAAGTCAAAGAGTATGTTACGAACTACCCTCAAAATATAAAACACGCTCTTTTGGAAAATTATGACTTTTATGCTCAACATGGACAAACACTTGAGACTGAATTCAATGAATGGTTGGCTAAAAAACAATCCAATATTAGACGCGTTGAGGAAACAGAAGAAGTAATATTACCCCATGTTGAATTTGATGAGTCAAATTTTATTGGCCCAATAAAACCGTTATTTATAGGCCCAATCAAACCAGAGCCGATAAAAAAATGATAAAGTATTTGCAAAATATAAAATCTGTAGTATAGTGTCTGTCTTCACAGACGCGGGATGGAGCAGTCTGGTAGCTCGTCGGGCTCATAACCCGAAGGTCGTTGGTTCAAATCCAGCTCCCGCAACCAAATAATAATAAGCCCACTTTTAAGTGGGCTTTTTCGATTGCTAATTTTTCAGGTTTTAAGAATATGAGAAAAGATCCATTTGGATTAACAGAAATGCTAGCACCCTCCATAGAAGCTATGGGCTTCATACTTTGGGGGTTAGAATTTCATGCAAATTCAATTAATGCCATCCTTCGTATCTATATTGATAAAGAGGGAGGAGTAACCGTTGAGGACTGTGCAAATGTGAGCCACCAAGTTGAAGGAATTTTAGATGTCAACGACCCTATTACAACACATTACACCCTAGAGGTTTCCTCTCCTGGTTTGGATCGAACCTTTTTCTCAATTGAGCAGATGAAGGAATACATCAATTCATTGATGAATATCCAGCTCAATACAGTTTTGGAAGGACGACGCAGATTTTCTGCAAAATTGATCTCTATTGAGAACGATACAATTACGTTTATGCTTCCCAAGCAAATAGGCAAAAAAGGTAAATCGGCAAAGTTAGTGAGCGATATTGAAGGTGAAAATTTCATAGTCCCCGCTCACTATCTTGATCGAGTCACACTCTCCCCTACTTTTACTAAAAATTAATGAGTTGAGATAATCGCTATGAATAATAAAGAAGTCATGTTAGTTGCTGAAACTGTTTCAAATGAGAAAGGTGTTTCTCGCTCGGTTATTTTCGAAGCACTTGAACTTGCGCTTGCTGCTGCGGCGAAACGTTCATACCCTGTCGAGGTTGATCTTAGAGTGCAAATCGATCCAAAAACTGGAAAATATGAGACTTTCCGTCAATGGAAAGTCATTCCTGATGATTTACCTCCTGAGGAGCGTATTTCAACAAAGCAAATTTCATTAGAAGCTGCTCAAATAGATAATCCAAATATTGAAGTTGGTGATATTGTTGAAGAGCCTGTAGAAAATATTCCATTTGCTCGTATTGGAGCCCAAACGGCAAAACAAATTATTTATCAAAAGATAAGGGAAGCTGAACGTCGTCAAATGGCAGAGCTTTATAGCCAGAAAATAGGACAATTAGTAAGAGGTACAATCAAAAAAATTGAAAGAGGCAGTGTCTACGTTGATCTTGGTGAAAATGTCGAAGCACTTCTTCCCAAAGAGAATACCATTCCTAAAGAAATCCTAAGAACAGGCGAGCAAGTTCGTGCAATTTTAATTGAGATTGCACAGGATGTTCGAGGTCCTCAAATTATTTTATCAAGAACGACCCCTCTTTTAATTAAAGCTTTATTTGAGATAGAGGTTCCTGAAATTAATCAAGGAAGCATTGAAATCATTAATGCTAGCCGCGATCCAGGAAGTAGAGCAAAAATTGCGGTAAAATCTTACGATCAACGTATTGATCCCGTGGGTGCTTGTGTTGGAATGAGAGGATCACGCGTCCAAAACATTACTAAAGAGTTAAATGGTGAGCGTGTTGACATTATCCTCTGGGATGATAACCCGATTCAATTTGTAATCAATGCAATGTCTCCTGCTGAGGTTGTATCTATCGTAGTGGATGAAGACAGACATATGATGGATATAGCGGTGAGTTCAGATAAATTGTCTCAAGCCATTGGTAGAAATGGGCAGAATGTTCGCTTAGCACAAGAGCTTACAGGTTGGGTACTAAATGTGATGAGCGCGGATGAAGCTGAGGACAAGCAACAAAAAGAGAGCTCCCGTATTATAGATCTTTTTGTAGAAGAACTCGATGTTGACGAAGAAGTTGCAGAAATTTTAGTGCGAGAAGGATTTTCTACTCTTGAAGAAGTCGCATATGTCCCTATTACTGAAATGTTAGAAATCGAAGAATTTGATGAAGAAATCATAGAATCTCTACGTGATGCAGCACGTGAATCACTTGAATCATATAGTAAATTAAAAGAAAACTTGGGTGATAAAGCACCTACGCCTGAGTTAATTCTTGCTTTAGAGGGAGATAATATTCTTGCTTTTAAACTCGCCAAGAGTGGTATCAGCACACTTGATGATCTTGCTGAGCTTGCTACCGATGAGTTATGTGATCTTGCAAAAATTGACTCAGAGCGAGCGAGTCAATACATTATGGCTGCAAGAAAAAGTTGGTTTGAGTAAAGAGATAATTTAATTATTGGATAGCAATATCCAGGTGGGTAGAAAGATGACAGACAAAAAAGATGAAAACAAATCGCCTCGTAAGATTACGTTAAAACGTAAAACACATACTGAGCTTAAAGTGGCAAGTGCTCCGGGGCAAGCTCGAACAGTTGCTGTTGAGGTAAGAAAAAAGCGTACTTACGTAAAGCGTGATGTTCCTGAGGTAAATGAAAACACTGCTATTAAAACACAAGACGTCGAGGCAGAGGCTAATACTCCTGTAAAAACGGAAGAAACTTTATCCCCAAAAGAGTCTAAATCATCTACCTCTACTGCAAAAAAAGAGCCAAAAACTGCAGAAAAACAAAGTAGTGCTGAAAAACAGAAAAAAGATGCGATCAAAGCTAAAGAAGAGCAACAAGCTCGCTTGCATGAAATGAAAGAAAAAGCAGCCCTTGAGAATAAAGAAAATCAGCTCGCTGATGAGCGCCGAAAACTTTTGGCTGAAAAGAAATATTCTGAAGAGATCAATAAAATTGCGAATGATGCTCGTATAGCGACTGAAAATACGGTTTCTAAAGTTGCGATCAGTTTTAAAGATGACGAAAAAGATAAACCGAAATCTAAGTCAAATGATACTAAATCTAAATCTTCAACAAGAGCTAAAAAACCTACCACAAAAGTAGCTGAGAGCATTGAAAAAACAGCTCAAAGCCCTGTATCTGAAGAAGTAAGTAATTCTACAGTTACAAGAGAGAAACCTTCTAGAAAACCTGCATCTCCAAGAGACCTTGATGAGTTGAGAGAAGAAGGCAAAAAAGGTTCTGGAAAACGCAAAGAAAAAGGTCGTAACGATTTCTACGAAGAACTTAATTCAGATGACATGTCTATGGGTGGTGGGCGCCGTGGCGGTTCAAAGAAAAAGAAAAATGCGCAACAACCTAAGCATGGTTTTACAAAACCTGTAGAGCCACAAAAAGTTGAAGTAATGCTAGGTGAAACTATTAGTGTTTCCGATCTTGCCCATAAAATGCATATCAAAGCAACAGAAGTCATCAAAACGCTCATGGGATTAGGAACAATGGTGACGATCAACCAGATTCTTGACCAAGAAACTGCTGCGATTGTTGTCGAAGAAATGGGGCATAGCTATAAATTCATCAATGAGAATGCACTTGAGGATGAACTCCTACAAGGTTTTTCAGAGAGTGATATTGTTGAAACTACACGCCCTCCTGTGGTCACAATTATGGGTCACGTTGATCATGGTAAAACATCGCTTCTTGACTACATCCGTAAAGCGCACGTTGTAACTGGAGAAGCAGGTGGAATTACACAGCATATCGGTGCATATCACGTTAAAACTGAAAAAGGAGTCATTTCTTTCTTAGATACGCCTGGACATAGTGCCTTTACTGCAATGCGTGCCCGTGGTGCTAAAATCACAGATATTGTTGTTCTAGTAATTGCAGCAGATGATGGAATCATGCCTCAAACAATCGAAGCAATTCAGCATGCTCGTGCAGCAAATGTGCCAATCATCGTTGCTGTTACAAAAATCGATAAACCTACTGCTGATAAAGAGCGTATTCTTTCTGAGCTTTCTCAATATGAAATCATCTCCGAAGAATGGGGTGGAGATACACTTTTTGCTTATGTGTCTTCAAAAACAGGAGAAGGAATTGATCACTTACTTGATCAAATTTTGGTCCAAGCTGAAGTATTAGAACTCAAAGCTGTTTCAGAAGGCCCTGCCCGTGGTGCTGTAATTGAATCACGACTTGATAAAGGTCGCGGAACGGTTGCCACAATCCTTGTTCAATCAGGTCTTTTAAAGAAAGGAGATGTTGTTCTCGCAGGCTTTGAGTATGGACGTGTTCGTGCTCTAATAAATGAGCTTGGAGAGCAAGTTCCTGAAGCAGGTCCATCAATCCCTGTAGAAATCTTAGGTCTATCAGGTGTTCCTAATGCGGGAGATGAAGTCACTGTCGTTCCAGATGAGAGAAAAGCTCGTGAAGTTGCACTCTTCCGTCAAGGTAAGTTCCGTGAGATTAAACTTGCTAGACAGCATAAATCAAAACTTGAGAATCTATTTGCTAACATTAATGAAGGCGAATTAAATACCGTTAATGTTGTGCTTAAAGCAGATGTTCAAGGCTCTGTTGAAGCTATTACTAATGCATTGGAAGAGCTATCTACGGATGAAGTTGCAGTAAAAGTTGTATCAAGTGGCGTTGGCGGAATCAATGAATCAGATGCAAACCTAGCTGTTGCTTCAAATGCAATCGTTATAGGATTTAACGTTCGTGCGGATAACGCTGCGAAGAAGATTATTGAAGAAGAGGGACTTGCGCTTCATTACTACAGCATCATCTATGATGTTATTGATCAAATTAAAACAGCCCTTATCGGAAAACTTTCGCCTGAATTCAAAGAATCTATTATTGGAATTGCCGAAGTTAGAGATGTGTTTAGGTCTCCAAAACTTGGCGCAATTGCAGGATGTATGGTTATTGAAGGCGTGATTAAGCGTAATAATCCAATTCGCGTTCTCCGTGATAATGTTGTAATTTACGAAGGTTCTTTAGAATCTCTCCGTCGGTTCAAGGATGATGTTAGCGAAGTTCGTAACGGAATGGAATGCGGTATCGGCGTTAAAAACTATAATGACGTTAAAGTCGGTGATAACATAGAAGTTTATGAGCGCGTTCAAGTTGAGCGCACGTTGTAAATTGAGGAGGTTATAATGGCAGACTATTCAAGAACAAAGCGGATTGATGAGCAGTTAAAACAAGAACTCTCACTTTTAATCCGCAAAGAGATTGGAGATCCTCGTGCAATGATGATCTCTATCACATTGGTTAATGTGGTTAGAGATCTTTCTCAAGCAAAAGTACTTGTGACCTATCTTGGACCTAAAGAGGAAAGAGATGAAATGGTTGATCTTCTCAATGAATATGCACCTACTTTCCAGCGTCAGCTTGGAAAGATCTTAAAACTTAGAAAAATACCTAAATTTGAATTTGCATATGATATTCAGCTTGAGCGAGGTAATGAACTTTCGGCGCTCATCACAGAAGCTGTTCATGAAGATGAAGAAAAAGCACACCATGACGATGAGTAATAGCCCAAAAAAAATCAAACGCCGTCGTTTAGACGGCGTTTTACTATTTGATAAGCCTAAAAATGTTTCTAGCAACCAAATTCTCCAAAAAGTAAAATATCTTTTTCGTGCAGAGAAAGCGGGACATGCAGGGACTTTAGACCCAATGGCTACGGGACTATTACCTATCTGTTTCGGTGAGGCAACTAAGTTTAACCATCAACTTCTTAACAATACTAAGTCCTACCAATTTACTTGTCAGTTAGGGGATCGAACAGATACAGGAGATGCTGAAGGCACAATCATCGATTCAAAGTCAATTCCTACCCTGTCATACAACTACATAGAAAATATTTTAGAGAAATTCATGGGAGATATCCAACAAACACCTCCCATGTACTCTGCCCTACACCATAAAGGAAAACGCTTATACGAACTTGCACGAGAAGGCAAAGAAGTTGAGAGAGAAGCGAGAACAATTCATATTCATTCATTGATATTAAATCATTTCGATGATCATAGCTTTACTGCAACAGTGACTTGCTCTAAAGGCACTTATGTTCGTGTTCTAGCAGAAGATATTGCGAATGCGATGGAAACCTATGGATATTTAACCACCTTACGGCGTTTATCTATTGAACCTTATAGAGCTCCTGAGCTAGTTTCATTAGAGATGATTGAAGCTGAGATAACGGCACAACACAACATTGATCATTTCTTACTCCCTGTTGATAGTGCATTAATCAACTACCCTATTCTAACTTTTGATGAACACACAACAGACCGAATCAAAAAAGGACAAAAAATTCGCCTAGAGAACGAGCTTCTGGAATCATACTATCGTCTTTACGATGATAAAAATAATTTTCTAGGTTTAGGAGAACGTTTTCAGCCTTTTGTCATAAAACCTAATCGTTTGGTAAGTACTTAGATTGGTGACTATTGTCTATAACCTGCCCACAATTGTAACAAGGTAACTCAGTTTCTTCTCCTACGGAAATAATTCTAAAATCAGGGGCACAATCTCGACACAGAGGTATGATTGCATTGCCCTTAATTCTTCTTTCTGAGGATACATCATCTGCAACCTGATAATAGGTATTTTTCCAATGAATATCATGTAATTTCAAGAAGCTATCAGTATAACGTCTTCGATCTTCTTTTAATTCATGGACAATTGTGCGCAGTTCGTTGATTTTCTCTATTGAAGGATTTTGTTCAAGTGACTCAAAACAATCAGCAATTCTCTGATCATAATCATCTACTTCCGATTTTACTGCAATCAATTGATCGATAAAACGCATCGTTTGTTTTGCTTTTTGATCTTTGATTCGCTTAATAATGCGGATGGAGTTCCCCATTTCATCCGCAAAAGATGCCGCAGTATTAAACAGTTTCAAAAAGTGTTCAATATCTGAATCATTCGAAAAGTTAGGATAGCGTATTAAGTGATCAATCTCACTCCACCCTTCTTCAAAAAGCGTTCTGACTTGGATCTCGACATAGGTCTTATCATCTTTATCACCCGTTTCGATAATATAGTGAATAGACCGATAACCAATATCATGCTCTTTTTTAGTAAAAAGTTCATCTGAGAGATAGCTCGTATCATCTCCTAAACGATAAAAATATGTAGGTTTCTCATAAAAATGATATTTCTCACGGATTAATGTATCTAGCATCAATGCATCATCTTTAAAAAGATGAAGAACTCTAATTCCAATCAAATCCGTAATAATATGCGCATAATTCTCTACAGAAATATGCTGATACTTTTCATTCTGAGAAAGCTGTTTTCGTAAAATTTTTGCCATTAAGTGCTCAGGATCTTTGATTCTCCAACGCACAGAATGCATATAATGGTTTAATAATAATTTTGATGCGATATGAGATGCAGTGATTGAAAGTTCTTTATCCCGATTTTTATGATGCTTTGCTATTTTGAGCAATTCATCCCAAGTAATTTCGACACTATTAAACGTATCGATGGGTAAGTGATAATGCATTAAAAACTCTTCTGGCGTCGCCCAATTTCTCATCGCATTCTACCGCTCTTAAAAAACAAGCAGGCATTATACCTGATTTTGGATTGATAAATGATCTCTACTTTTTATAAATCATTGCATTAAAGATTTTATGTGCATTTCCCATGATTACTTGATATGATTACCGACGGAAGATGATGGGGCCTGGGGCCTCCGCGGTCTTCAAAACCGTTGTCAGCCTATCGGCTGAGGTAAGTTCGATTCTTGCCTCTTCCGCCAAATGCTATTTTTGCCCCTTTTTTTAGGGGCATTTTTATTTCCGTCTTATTACTCTCAAGCTAGTAAAATCAATCAATACAGCCCATTTCTTTATTTTTCTTTTTCTTTCCTTTTTTGCCTGCTAAAATTATTTTTGTTGGTACGTTTGTTGGTACGACTGCTCAATAACTTAGGAAATAAATATGCCAAAAATAATCCCGCCTTTAACCTTTGCGGTAATTAAAAATTTAAAACCTCAAAGCAAATTATATAAGCGATCAGATGGGGGCGGTTTATCTCTTTGGATTTATCCTAGTGGGCGTATGCTTTGGGCGTTTGCTTATCGCTATCAAGGAAAGCAAAAGAATGTTTATCTAGGACAATACCCCCAATATTCACTATTAGAGGCGAGGGAATGGCGAGATCAATTAAAAGAGCGATTATCTCGAGGCGAGTCTATAGAAACAGAATCCAACCGAGATCGTTTTATTTTTAGTCGTATCTATCGAGAATGGCTTGAGAGATGGAAACCTGAAAAGAAGAATCAAAAGTATATCCTACAGGTAGAAAGAGCTATAGAAGCTAATATACTGCCTTATATGGCGAATATGGATATTAGAGAGATTAAACCCTTTAACATTGTAGAGGCGTTGCGATGTGTTGAAGAGAGAGGCGCGTTAGAGTATTTAAAACGCGTTAAATCTAGTTTAAACTTAGTCTTTGGCTATGCGGTAAGCTCGGGATTAATTGATACTAATCCCGTAGCCTCTATTGATAACCAAGCGTTTAAAAAACATAAAAAGAAACATTTTGACGCTTTGACCCCTGAACAATTACCGCTATTAATAAACGCGCTTGAGAATGGCATTATTTCAGATACAACGCGCTACGCTATCTATTGGCAATTATTAACCTTAACGCGCCCTTATGAAGCAGTTAGCGCGCAATGGGCGCATATTGATATAGAGGCGAGAACGTGGACTATTCCCCCCGAAATAATGAAGAAAAGCCGACCGCATATCGTTCCTTTAAGTGATGCTGCTATGTTTATGCTAGATCAGATTAAGGAGATTAATAAGCGAGGGATTTATCTTTTTGAGAGTCAAACGCTCTCAACACACCTCAACAGAGAAACGCCCCGCATCATGTTAAGGCGCGCCAATCTTAACACAACCGCTCATG
>CAZBKP010000004.1:0-23156 GCA_964492525.1 uncultured Cardiobacteriales bacterium | reverse complement strand
TAGGTACAAAAATAATATCTCCAGGCTTTCCAACAACAGTTTCTCCCTGAGAAGTAATATGCAACTCTCCTTCTAACACAACTTGAATTTCATCATAGTTAAGTGTCCAAGGGAAAGAGGCTTTCTCCCAAGACATATATCCCGCCGACATACTGCTGTTATCTTTCGCTGTAATCACATCTGCAATAGAGACTTTGTTATTCTTTCCTGCACCTTCAAACAAAGAGGTTTCTGCTAGATTTCCTTTAACTAATTTAATTCCACTTTTTAGCCTCGTACAACATTTAGCAGGCTTATTTGCAACGGGAGATGATGATTGTCGATGATCATCTTTTATTGCTCTTTCAACTAACTGAGCCAATAATTGATCACTTATTTTTGAACCCTTTGGCATTTTCTCTAGCACGGCTTCTTTAACGAGTTTAAAATCTCTATCCGATAAAGGCTTCCCCGAAGGGCTAGTTTGTTTTGAGTTTTGTAGACTTCCTTCATTTCCGCCACCAAAAGAAGTCATCGTAATTTCAACACCTAACTCTTTTGCGACTTCTTTTGCTTCAGGCGTGACAATGCATAGTTTAGGGTCATAGGCCATCTGAGTATGACCTTGCTGCTTGTACTCTCGAACTACATCTGCCGTAACTAACCGCTTACTCATAGTATGCCTCGTTCTATCCATGCTTATGGACTAAAGACTATCAATATAAGCAAAAACCATTTATCAATATTCGGCAAATTATAAAATTATTTCTATATATAAAGAGAATTTTTCTACCATAAAATCTAATCTTATTGAAAAATATCATGATTCAGCGTATAAAAAATTAAGACCATCATTTATCAAAAGAGTACCCCATGAAAATATCCGCAGAAAAATTGACAAAATTCGCTATCTCATTTTTAGAGCAGTCAGGTAGCACAAAAGCAGAAGCAAAAACCGTTGCCACTCATCTTGTCGAGGCCAACTTAAAAGGTCATGACAGCCATGGTATTGGTATGCTGACACAATATTCCAAGTCAATTAAAAGTAAAAATTTGCATCCTAATACGCCTGCACGCTTAATTAATGATGGAGGGGCTATTTTACAATTTTCGGGAGATCATGGCTTTGGTCAACGAACAGGAAAAGAGGCCATGGAAGCGGCTATTGAACGTGCAAGAACGACAGGGGTTTGCTTAATGACGCTGTGTAAGACGAATCATCTCGGACGAATTGGCACATACGGAGAACAAGCTGCAAATGCTGGAATGATCTCAATCCACTTTGTAAATGTACAGGAGTTCACCCCTTTAGTTGCTCCTTTCTGTGGATCAAAAGCACGCTTTGGAACGAATCCTATCTGTATTGCAATGCCAAAATCCCCTGAGAATCCTCCCTTTGTCCTCGATTTTGCAACAAGCATTGTCGCAGTTGGGAAAACTCGAGTAGCCTATCTTGCTGGAAAGAAATTTGACGAAGAGGTGATGCTGGACTCAAACGGAAATCCTACGAATGATCCGAGTGTCATGTGGAACTCTCCGACAGGTGCGCTTCGCCCGATTGCAAAACATAAAGGCGGTGGACTTATCATGGCATGTGAGTTCTTGGCGGGTCTTCTTTCAGGTGGCGGAACGATGCAGCCTAAAAATCCAATTACAGATACAATCGTCAATAATATGACTACGATTGTCATTGATCCTACAAAACTTGCGCCAAGAGATTGGTTTGGCGAAGAGTATGATGCAATGATAAACTTTATCCGATCCTCCCCTTCACCCGATCCGATTGATCACCCTATTTTGATCTCAGGAGAACCAGAAATTAA
The DNA here is from genome assembly GCA_964492525.1 of uncultured Cardiobacteriales bacterium. Lineage (GTDB taxonomy): Bacteria > Pseudomonadota > Gammaproteobacteria > Cardiobacteriales > Wohlfahrtiimonadaceae > Wohlfahrtiimonas. The sequence continues at coordinate 21,354 of CAZBKP010000004.1, read as the reverse complement.
AACTAAAGCGACAAGGCTCGCCGAAGGTATTGCGATTTCTGATACAGAGTGGAATGCAATTTGTGAAGAGGCAAAAAGTATTGGTTTCGATCCAAGTAATTATTGCAAATAATAGATTCAACTAAGTAGCTTATATAGCCTCCTCATTCTATCAAATAGAATCATGTAAAAAACAGCAGAGTGGATATACTTTAAATGATCATCATTTTCTTTTGGTTTCCTATCATCTTAATCATTAGCTTAGGTATTTTGCACATTTATTGGGGATTTGGAGGAGAATTATGGAAAAACAAAGTCCTACCTGAATATAAATATAATTTTAAGCCTCAACTTTTTAAACAAACACCTAGCTCTTTCATGTGTTTTCTAGTAGCTACAGCACTTCTCTCTATAGCTACTTTACAAATATGTTTTCAATATAAAATTGGCAACCCTGAATTCATATCAGTTGTATTGAAATTAGTATGCCTCGCTTTAGCTGGTAGGATTATCGGTGAATTTAACTGTTTAGGTTTATTTAAGCGAGAGAGGGATACTAAGTTTGCTAAAATGGATAACATGATTTATATCCCTATATGCGGATACTTACTCATCTCTCTAATCATTCAATTATCTGGCAATATAAATAGATTATGAAACAAAGTATGTTCATTGCACATGCAAAAAATGGGTATTTTTGTACGCTAAACTGCACACATAATACAACTGATGATAAAAATAATATTCATATTCACTCTGTCAAAGAAGCACTGGCAAAAGGCTATCTTCCCTGCCCATACTGCAAACCACTTTTATTTGAAAAATCACTTCCCAAAGAGCTCATTGATATTTTTAATCAATTAGAACAAAGCCCTCTAGAGAATATCTCTATATCTACTCAAATAGAAACCATATTTAGAGTACACTATAATATGACATGGAGTGCTTTTTTAAAACAGTATCAACTTAATCATACATTCAAATATGCATCACTTTCTAAACTAGATAATATTAGTAAGCAGCCTTCTTTTATAGCTTTTATCCAAACACCCATTGGAAATATGGTTGCTCATGCAACTCGTAATGGAATTGCACTCTTGGAGTTTATTAATGAGGCTCCTTTTTCTAAGGAAAATAGAAATAACCATCTTGATCAATTAGAAAGGGAGCTCGATGAATATTTCTCACATCAAAGAAAGATTTTCTCAGTAGCACTTGATCCGCTCGGAACACCATTCCAAAAATCTGTTTGGCAAGTATTAAGGACCGTTCCCTATGGTGAAACTTGCTCTTATCAACAAGAAGCTTACAAATTAAACAAACCTAGAGCTATCCGAGCCGTCGCTACCGCAAATGGTAACAATCCAATTAGCATTATCATTCCTTGTCATAGAATCATCAATTCAGATGGGGGATTAGGAGGATATTCAGGAGGTTTATGGAGAAAAAGCTGGTTACTTAATCATGAGAAATTAAAATTTGATTAAAAAAATCCACGATGAATTTATTTAAAGCATAGCTATCATACATCACAATACATGTTAAGTTTGTCGTGTTTGATATACTTCTTAATGGGTTCGACAAGGTATATTTTTTAAAAGCAGAATGATATTTATTCTTTAAAATATCTAAATTTTCTGTATTTACGAGGTTTAACTTATCTCTACTCATCTTTTGATTAATTACTCTTTTAATAGATTCATCAGAAATAACATCATGGAGACACTCATAGAAAGCAATATCGGCTATTTTTTGCTGTAGAGGATTTAATTTAATATAAGGGCGTTCAAAAGGATAATGATTTTGTTCAAATCCGTAATTATCAATAAATCTATCCGCAGTTTTTACAAGCTTTTGATACTCATTACTGTGATATATTTTTAAACAAGACTCAATAACCTCAACATCATCTGCAGGTTTCATATCGATCATTTTCTTGTTTATATAGGGATTTAGAATATCCATATTCACATCAACAACATATTGAGCATCATCGTCCTTAGCGATAGATTCAGAATTGAGATGCATATGCTTAATATGAAAATAATATAAACTCGCGCCCGTAAAAATCTGTTTTATATTTTCATTATGACTATATTGCCTAATACAACTCGCGAGGCTACTCTTCTTCAAATATACTCGTGCAAGATCATTATATCCGCCTAAAAACATAGGATGATTTCCATAATCACGAATACCAACCGCAGGAGAAATCAACAAACTACATAATACAAAAAGTGCTATGATCTGTTTTTTCATATCATTCTCTCAATTCTTTTGGCAATGGAAAAACCATATTTTCACTTGCACCTTCAATATTTCCTAAAACCTCTCCACCTTGGGATTTTAGAAACTCAATCACTTCTTCGACGAGTATTTCAGGAGCGGATGCCCCTGCGGTAACGCCAATCATTTTATGGTGACCCAGCATCTCATCCGTAATATTCTCCGCTCGATCTACCAAATAGGCACTCGCCCCCTCTTTCTCCGCAAGCTCTTTTAGTCGATTTGAGTTTGAGCTGTTTTTTGAACCCACAACAAAAATAAGTGAACATTTTTCTGCCAGTGATTTCACCGCGTCTTGCCGATTTTGTGTGGCATAGCAAATATCATCTTTTTTAGGCGCGACTAAAGCTGGAAATTTTTCTCGTAAACGAGAGATAATTTCAGAGGTTTCATCAAGAGAGAGCGTCGTCTGTGTCACATATCCAATATTGCTTTGATCTGAAAGTGTCAATGTGTCTACATCTTCAGGCTTCTCAACCAAATGAATACGTCCTCCCAAGGAGGCATCAAATTGCCCCATTGTACCCTCAACTTCGGGATGGCCTTTATGCCCAATTAAAACGGTTTCTGTGGCATTTTTAGAAAAACGAGCAACTTCCATATGCACTTTCGTCACTAATGGGCAAGTCGCATCAAAGACTTTTAATCCCCGACGCTCCGCTTCTTTTTGAACCGCTTTTGAAACACCATGTGCCGAAAAGATCACGATGGCATCATCAGGCACTTCATCCAACTCATTGACAAAAATTGCCCCTCGTGATTTCAAATCGTCCACAACAAACTTGTTATGAACAACTTCATGTCGAACATAAATAGGTTTACCAAACTTTTTTAACGCTTGTTCTACAATGCCAATCGCACGATCAACCCCTGCACAAAACCCTCGAGGATTCGCTAAGAGAATCTTACGAGATATCATTTAGATCGATCCCTTTCCAATATAGAGGATAAAATTGCCAATCCCGCACCCGTACAAACACACATATCTGCAAAATTAAAAATGGCAAAACTCCAATCCCCATAATAGAAGTGGATATAATCAACCACAACCCCATAATAGAGACGATCAATTAAATTGCCGATCGCACCTGCAAGAATCAATGCAAATGCAAATGGGATGAGCTTTTGATCAGGCTTTGCTTTAATAATCATATAACTAAAACCAAAACTCGCACATACCGCAACTCCCACAAAAAGATAGCGTTGCCATCCCGAATGATTGCCGAGAAAACTAAATGCAGCACCAGGATTAAATGCAAGCGTCCAGTTTAATAAGCCTGGAATAACGGTCTTCGGCACCCCATATTGAAGTGAGAGAAGCGCCCATTGTTTTAAGCCAAAGTCGATTCCAATAAAAACAAAAACGAGAAAAAAGAGAAGAAAACTTCTCTTTTTTACAGATGGTGATGAGTTATGCATAGTAACGAACTTCACCCTCAGGGGTTAAATTGGTTACACAGCGATCACATAAATCAGGATGCTCAGGATGATGACCAACATCTTCTCGATAGTGCCAGCAACGAACACACTTTTTATGATGATTCACTTCGACTTCAATCGCAAATTTCTCATTTTCATAGTCATGAACGTCTAATGCATCGCTTGCTTCCGTAATCGGCTTCACTGTTGCATAAGACGTCAATAATACGAATCTAAGCTCATCTTCCAAAGTGTTTAGTGTATTCACCAGTCCTTCTGAACAATAGAGCGTAACATTCCCTTGTAAAGAGGACCCAATTTCTCCATTCGCACGATATTTTTCAATCTCTTTAGAAACTTCTGCGCGGACAGCTAAGATGGCATCCCAAAAAGCACGATTAAATTTATCGTCTTCTAACGGTGCTAATCCTTTATAGAACTCATCTAAGAAGACAGATTCTGCACGGTTCTCATCTTTTTTACGCATCTCCTGCCAAACTTCTTCTGCCGTAAATGACAAGATAGGCGCCATCCAACGAACAAACGCTTCTAATACATGATATAACGCCGTTTGACATGAGCGTCTTGCTTTGGAATCTTTCGCACATGTATATTGGCGATCTTTAATAATATCGAGATAAAAACTTCCTAAATCAATTGAACAGAAATGATGGAGTTTTTGATAAATATTATGAAATGCAAATTCCTTATAATGCTCGGCGAGCTCTTCTTGAATCTGCCAGGCACGATCAATCACCCAACGATCCAAGGGTAAAAGAGACTCTAAGGGCAACGCATCTTTCGCAGGATCAAACTCGCCCGTATTGGCAAGTAAGAAGCGAATAGTATTTCGAATACGACGATAAGTTTCTGAAGTTCGTTTTAAAATCTCTTCTGAGACAGGAATTTCACCACGATAGTCTGTTGATGAAACCCATAAACGAAGGACATCTGCCCCCATTTTATTCATCACTTCTTGGGGCTCAATCCCATTACCCAAGGACTTAGACATTTTGCGTCCCTGTGCATCGACTGTAAAACCATGCGTCAATAACTGCTTATATGGTGCAATGCCATTCATAGCCACAGAGGTACAAATCGACGAGTTAAACCAACCGCGATGCTGATCCGAACCTTCAAGGTATAAATCTGCAGGATAGGTTAATTCTGGACGACGAGAGAGAACGGAGTAATGCGTTGTCCCTGAATCAAACCAAACATCTAAAATATCTGAATTCTTCTCATAAATTGTAGCATCTTCTGCAGAGAGAAAATCAGAAATCGGTGCATCAAACCATCCTTGCAATCCTTCTTTCTCAATACGATCCGCAACTTTTGCAAGCAATGTCGCCGTTTCAGGATGTAGCTCACCGGTTTCTTTATGTACAAAGAAAGCAATCGGAACGCCCCAATAGCGTTGGCGAGAAATACACCAATCACCTCGTCCTTCAATCATTCCATAAAGACGAGCTTGCCCCCATGCAGGAGTAAATTTAACATGATTAATTTGCTCCAAAATTTCGTTACGAAGTCCTTTCTTATCCATGCTAATAAACCATTGAGACGTCGCTCTATAAATGGTCGGCGTTTTATGTCGCCAACAGTGCGGATAGCTGTGCTCGATTTTAGAGGCAAACATCAAAGTCTGATGCTCACGCAACGTATTTAAAATATCTTCATCAATTGAGCGAATATTTTTACCTGCGAATAGAGGGACATCGGATGCATAATCGCCATTACCTAAAACATAATTCGTAACAGGTAGGTTATTCAGCAAACCGACTTTATAGTCTTCATCACCATGAGAGGGCGCAGTGTGAACACATCCTGTTCCACCATCAAGTGTGACATGCTCCCCTAAAATGACAGGGACTTCTTTATCAAAAAATGGGTGTTTTAAAGAAAGGGTGTTTAACACACTCCCTTTAAAAGTTTTAACGGGTGTAATCGTGCATTTCCATCGTTTCTCAAGAGCGGCAACCATTTCAGCCGCAACAATAATATACTCATTGCTCTCTAGCTTTCCTAAAATATAATCATACTCAGGATGAACTGACACTGCTTCGTTTGCAGGAAGGGTCCACGGCGTAGTTGTCCAAATAACCACGGACGTTGGGAGATCAACTGCATGATTTAATAGCTTAGAAAGAATCTCTTTCGAGACAACGGGGAATTTTACATCGATACTATTCGATGTTTTATCTTTATATTCAACTTCTGCTTCAGCAAGAGAGGATCCGCAATCTAAACACCAGTTCACAGGGCGAGCACCCTTTTCGAGATGTCCATTTTCATAGATCTTGCCTAACGCTCTTACAATATCTGCTTCAACTTTTTTATCATACGTGACATAAGGATGATCATAATCCCCGAGAACGCCGAAACGCTTAAATTCAGACATTTGAAGTTCAATTTGTGACTTTGCAAATTCAGCACACTTTTGTCTAAACTCAGAGGCTGTAATCTTTGCACCCACTTTGCCAAATTTTTTCTCAACGACTAATTCAATCGGGAGTCCATGACAATCCCAACCGGGAACATAGGGCGAATCATAGCCCATCTGTCCATAGGACTTTACGATGATATCCTTTAACGTTTTATTAACAAAATGACCTAAGTGAAGCGCACCGTTGGCATAAGGAGGGCCGTCATGTAATACAAACTTAGGCTTCCCTTTAAACTTTTCTCGTTGTTTATTATAGACATCTATAGATTCCCAAAATTCAACAAATTTAGGTTCTTTAGTTGGGAGATTAGCTCGCATATCAAATGCGGTTTCTGGTAAATTTAATGTATCCTTATATTTATGATTACCATCGTCATTTTTTTTACCTTGACTCACACGTATTTCCTTTTAATATTAACGATTAAAAAAATGCATAGAACACTGAATATCTTGGTCAATTTGCGTTTTTAATGCATCCAATGACTCAAATTTGATCTCATCTCTGAGCTTCTTCAGGAATGTCACTTCAAAGTACTCATCATATAGATTTTCATTGGTATTATGCAAGTGAATTTCGAGCGATAAACGCTGTCCATTTATAGTCGGTCTCGTACCAAAATTTGCAACGCCATTAAATTGTTTTTTATCTGCACAACGAGTGGCATGAACATTAAACACCCCTCTTAATGGATAATCTTTATTGATACGAATATTGATTGTCGGTGCGCCTAAAACTCGCGCAAGCTGATTCCCATGAATCACTTTTCCTGTAATTGTATAAGGTCTTCCTAAGAGTTTAGAGGCGAAGTCGAAATTCCCCTCGTATAGTGCGGCCCTAATTTGTGTAGATGAGATTCTATGATTATCAATCTCTAAATCATCCATAGCAGTAAAATCGAATCCATCATTGGGATTAAGGCTTGCTTTCTTAAGATACTCGACATCGCCTTCTGCTCCTTTTCCAAACTTAAAATCACTTCCTACAATCAGAGCTTTCATTCCCATCTCAGGAGATTGTAGAGTAGACAGAAAAGCCTCTCTAGATAAGGAGACAATGGAATTTGTAAAAGGAATGACGAATAACTCATCTACATAATTCTTGGAATCGAGGTAGTAGATTTTATCCCTTAAAGACATCACGCGTTTAAATTTATGAGGCGTAAAGTGCTCATGCGGCAAAGGCTCAAAAGTGATCAACGTCCGAACCCATGCCCTTTCTTCAGCAAGGGTATTAAGATAGTTTAAAAGCATTTGATGACCTAGATGAAAACCATCAAATGCGCCAATAGTAACGGCTCTTTGTTCAGTAGATAAATCTTGTAATGAACGGAATTTAATAATCTTCATAGATCTTACAATAAAAAAGCCGGTTCAAAACCGGCTTAAACAATTTAGTTTTCTGTCTCAGCCTCAACTGGACGATCAACCAACTCTACATAGGCCATTGGCGCATTATCACCGGGTCTAGATCCGCACTTAAGAATACGTAAGTATCCTCCAGGACGATCTTTATAACGAGGTGCCAAAGTATCAAATAGCTTAGCTACTGCTGAGTCAGAACGTAATCTTGCAAAAGCTAGACGACGATTCGCAACAGAATCAGTTTTTGCTAAAGTAATTAAAGGCTCAACTACTTTTCTTAACTCTTTAGCTTTCGGTAAAGTTGTTTTGATCAACTCATGTTCAATCATAGATACAGACATGTTCTTAAACATTGCCTTTCTATGTGCTGAAGTGCGACTAAACGCACGACCAGAATTACGATGACGCATGTGATTCTTCCTTAAAAAATTAGTTTATTATGCTGGAGGCTTACTAATATCTAAATTTGGCGGTGGCCAATTTTCTAGTTTAGTCCCTAAAGACAAGCCATGTTGAGCAAGAACATCTTTAATTTCTGTTAAAGACTTCTTACCAAGATTAGGTGTTTTAAGAAGCTCAACTTCTGAGCGTTGAATTAATTCACCAATATAGTACAAGCTCTCTGCTTTAAGGCAGTTTGCAGAACGTACTGTCAACTCAAGATCATCGACTGAACGCAGTAAAATCGGATCAATCTCAAATGTTGGTTCTTGCTGAATTTCAACAACATCTGGTTTAGATTTCAAGTCTACAAAAACTTCCAACTGCTCATGTAAAATAGTTGCTGCAGCGCGAATTGCTTTCTCAGGATCTAAACTACCATTTGTTTCTAAAGAGATAACAAGTCTGTCTAAGTCTGTACGCTGTTCAACACGAGCGGTTTCTACTTTATAACTCACAGTTTTAACTGGGCTAAATGAAGCATCTAGCTTAAAGTTACCAATGCGTTGAGTGGACTCATTTACATTTTCTCTAACAGAAACGGGTTGATATCCTCTTCCTGTTTCAACCTTAAGTCGCATCTTCAAAGTGCCAGTATCCGTAAGATTCGCAATCACATAGTCTGGATTAAAAATTTCAACATTATGTGGAATAATTAAATCACCAGCTGTGACAGGTCCTGCCTGAGATTTATCAAGAGTTATATATGTTTCATCAGCATCATGTAGTGCTAAAGCAATACCTTTCAAGTTTAAGAGAAGGTCAATCACATCTTCATACATACCTGGTACTGCAGTATATTCTTTCTGTACGCCTTCAATCTCACATTCGGTAATTGCAGCTCCCAACATAGATGAAAGCAAAATTCTACGAAGTGCATTTCCTAAAGTATGACCAAAGCCACGCTCCAAAGGTTCTAATGCAATTTCAGAACGAGTAGGACTTATTGCTTTAATATCAACAATTTTTGGGGTTAATAATTCGTGTGTTGCCATAATTCCTTCACCTAGTAGACATCAAAAGTTAAAAATGTAGTTCTAATTATTACTTAGAATACAACTCAACCACTAGAGATTCATTGATGTCAGATGGTAGATCAGAACGTTCTGGAATACGCTTATAAACACCTTCCAACTTATTAGTATCTACAGATACCCAATCAACAAATTGATTCTTTTCTGCAATTTGCACTGCTGTCTTAATACGAATTTGGTTTTTAGCCTTTTCTGCAACTGCAACTACATCTTCTGCTTTTAACTGATAAGACGGAATATTGACAGTTTTTCCATTTACTAAAATGGATCTATGCGAAACAAGCTGTCTTGCTTCTGCACGAGTAACTGCAAAACCCAATCTATAAACGACATTATCTAATCTCGACTCTAAAAGTTGTAATAGGTTTTCACCCGCTGAACCTTTACGTCTTGCGGCTTCTTTATAGTAGGCAGCAAATTGCTTTTCTAAAACACCATAAATACGGCGTAATTTTTGTTTTTCTCTAAGCTGACTTCCATAAACAGATGCCTTCTTAGGGCGAGCACCATGCTGACCAGGTGCCTTATCGTGATTTTTACACTTTGACTCCAGAGGTCTCTCTGAAGATTTTAAGAAAAGGTCTGTTCCTTCTCTTCTAGCTAGTTTACATTTTGGACCAATATAACGTGCCATTTACTTACTCCGTTAATTATACTCGACGTTTTTTAGGTGGGCGACATCCATTGTGAGGAATCGGCGTAACATCAACAATTGTTGAAATTTTATATCCTAAAGCGCTTAATGCTCTCACTGCTGATTCACGCCCAGGACCTGGTCCGTTCACTTCAACATCAAGATTCTTCAATCCATACTCTTTTGCATCATTACCAGCACGCTCTGCTGCAACCTGAGCAGCAAACGGAGTAGACTTTCTAGATCCTCTAAATCCAGAACCACCAGAAGTAGCCCAAGACAGAGCATTTCCTTGTCTATCGGTAATGGTCACAATAGTATTATTAAACGAAGCATGGATATGTGCAACGCCATCCACTACGGTTCTTTTTGCACGTTTACGTGCTTTAACTGCAGGTTTTGCCATTATAAATTCCTATTACTATTATTTTTTAACTAAACGTCTTGGACCCTTACGTGTCCTTGCATTCGTCTTAGTTCTTTGACCTCTTACAGGAAGTCCACGACGATGTCTTATTCCACGGTAACAACCTAAATCCATAAGACGTTTGATGCTCATAGAAACTTCACGCCTAAGATCTCCTTCAACAACAAAAGATGCGACTTGTGCGCGAAGTGCTTCAACTTGATCATCTGTAAGATCACTTACTTTTGTTGTAGGATCTACTTCTGCATTCTTACAAATTTCTTTTGCTCTTGTTGAACCGATTCCATAAATCGATTGCAACGAGATAACAATATGCTTCTTTAGCGGTAAATTTACGCCTGCTATACGTGCCATATAGTTAAAAACTCCGAATATATATTATATGTAACCAAAGATATGAAATTTTATATTAATAGAGACTAATCTACAATATATTTCTAACCTTGGCGTTGTTTATGACGACCATCTGTACAGATTACTCTTATAACACCATGGCGTTTTATAATTTTGCATTTACGGCAAATGCGTTTAACTGATGCTCTAACTTTCATTACTACTCCTTAATTAGAATGACGGCGGCTGACCACTGAGTGCAGAACTTATATTTGCCTTTTTCATCAGTGATGAGTATTGTTGTGACATTAATAAAGCCTGAATTTGTGCAATTAAATCCATAACAACAACAACCGCTATAAGAATTGATGTTCCGCCAAAATTACTCTGATAACCTAAAACTGCGGCTAACAATTCAGGTAATAAACAGATTCCAGTAATATACAACGCTCCCCAAACGGTAATACGTGTCAATACTTTATCCATAAATTGAGAAGTTTGAATACCAGGGCGAATTCCTGGAATAAAACCTCCTGATTTTTTGAGATTTTCTGCAGTTTCTTTAGAATTAAACTGAATAGCTGTATAAAAGAAACAGAAGAAAACAATGAGCGCTGCAAATAACAAAATATAAGCTGGCTGTCCAGGAGAGAAATATCTAACCCCATAAACACCTATTTTATTAAAAAACATGGATGTAAAATAAGATGCTTTTTGCAACCCAGATAGCGTTGCAGAATCAACAACTGGAATCTGAATTGACTGCAATGCGCTACAGATTGTATAAACAAACGATAGAAATGCCGAACCAAATATTGCAGGTATAACACCTGCCATATTCAACTTCAACGGCAAATGTGTTGTTTGGCCACCAATTGACATCATGCGACCTTGTTGCTTGCGAGCATAATTGATCGTAATCTTACGCTGTCCTCTTTCAACAAAGACAACCAAAGCTACGGTAAACAATACAACAGCAATAACAACAATCACTTTGGCATAGCTTCCAACTGAAGCAGCTATTCTTGCATTCTCAAATAGACTAGAAACTCCAGTAGGCAGCCCCATCAAAATACTCGCAAAAATAAGCATAGAGATTCCATTACCAACACCTCTTTCAGATATTTGCTCACCTAGCCACATTAAAAACATAGTACCTGTAATCCAAGTAATAACCGCCAATGTAATAAATGATGTCGTAGGCAAAAGAACGATCTCTGGACCAAAGCCAAAACTACCTTTCACTATACCAAATGCATAAGCTATACCCTGTGCTGCAGCAAAAATTATTGTAAGGTACCTAGTATACTGGGTTAACTTCCGCTTTCCTGCCTGCCCCTCTTTCTTTAGTTGCTCTAAAGGGGGATAAATTACTGAAAACATCTGAATAATTATCGAGGCAGTAATATAAGGCATAACGCCGAGCATAAAAATTGACATTCGCTCAAAGGCACCGCCAGAGAATAAATTCATCATGGCAGAGATCCCTTGATTATTTGTCTGTTGCTCAGCTAACTTTTGCGTCATTGTTGCAACATCGATACCAGGAACTGTAATATGAACACCTAGCCGATAAACAAGCAATGCTATAGCCAAGTAAAATATTCTTGACGATAGCTCTGACAAACCCGTTAGTTGCGGAAGTTGGTTTTTTTTCATATAAAGATTAATCCTTAACTGACCCACCAGCGGCAATTATTGCTTCTCTAGCGCCTTTTGTCACACCCAAACCCGAAACAGTTATGGCACGATCAATAGAACCTGACAAAATAATCTTAGCCCGCTCAATTTTACCTGATATGACATTTGCTGCCTTCAATGCTAATAAATCAACCTCATTACCTGGCACCTTACTAGCAATTTCAGACAATGTAACTTCTGCTGTCTTAAGAGAAATCTGAGATACAAAACCAACTTTTGGCAAGCGGCGCTGTAAAGGCATCTGACCACCCTCAAATCCGACCTTGTGAAAACCACCTGATCTTGAATGTTGACCTTTATGACCTCTGCCACCAGTCTTTCCTAAACCTGACCCTATACCTCTACCAAGGCGTTTTTTTGCCTTACGCGAGCCAAAAGTACTTTTTATAGTATTTAAATGCATAACTAGACCTATTACTTAGAAACCTTTAATAAGTATGATACTTTATTGATCATACCACGATTTTCTGGAGTATCTATAACCGTAGACGTTGAATTTAACTTAGTTAAACCAAGTCCTTTCACACAATCCTTGTGACTCTGCAACCTTCCATGAACACTTTTCACTAAAGTTACCGTAACTGTATTACTCATTTTATTACCCCTTAATCTCTTCAACTGTAAGGCCACGCTTTGCTGCGATCATATCAGGAGACTTGATAGAACAAAGTCCTTCAATTGTTGCCCTTACAACATTAATAGGATTACGAGAATTTTGGCATTTCGCTAGAACATCCTTTACGCCTGCGACTTCAAATACAGCACGCATTGCACCACCTGCAATAACTCCAGTTCCTTCTGAAGCTGGTTGCATAAAAACTTTAGCAGCGCCATGTATCCCTGTTACTGGATACTGTAATGTACCGTTAGCCAAAGAGATCTCTTTTATATTTTTCCTTGCTTGCTCTATTGATTTTTGGATCGCCAAAGGAACTTCCTTAGCCTTACCATATCCAAATCCAACTCTACCATTTCCATCACCAACCACTGTTAGGGCTGCAAAAGCAAATTGACGGCCACCTTTTACAGTTTTAGAAACTCGATTTACAGCAACTAACTTTTCTTGATAAGCATCCGCTTGAGTTGCAACAGGGTTACTTTCATTCTTCTTAACCATTATTATTTCCTCTCTTAGAACTGCAAACCAGCTTCACGAGCAGAGTCAGCCAGTGCCTTAATTCGTCCATGATATTTAAAACCAGAGCGATCAAAAGCAACTTCAGACACATCTTTACTCAAAGCTTTCTTTGCAATTGCTGCACCGACGGCTGTTGCAGCATCAACATTACCAGAATATTTAATTTGTCCTTTTACATCCGCATCCAAAGTAGAAGCAGAAGCAATGACATGCTTACCGCATGGAGAAATCACTTGAGCATAGATATGCTTAGCAGTTCTAAAAACAGATAAGCGAGCAACACCAAGCTCTTTTATTTTAGCTCTTGTTTTGCGACTACGGCGTATTCTTGATTCTTTTTTTGAATTCATCATCTCACCTATTTCTTCTTAACTTCTTTTAGAACAACAACTTCATCAGAGTAACGAACACCTTTACCTTTATATGGCTCCGGTGGACGATATGCTCTGATTTTAGCAGCAACTTCACCCACTGCTTGTTTGTCAACACCTTTAATTACTATCTCAGTCTGAGAAGGCGTTTCACAACTTACACCTTCTGGCATTTTATGAACTACAGGATGAGAGAATCCTAAAGATAAATTCAATGCAGCACCTTGAGCTTGCGCTCTATATCCAACACCCACTAAAAGTAATTTACGTTCAAAACCAGCAGATACCCCAATCACCATATTATTAACAAGCGATCTCATTGTACCTGCAATTGCATAACTACCTTTTGTTTGGTCTAAATCAGGAACCACTACCAAATGACCATCTTCTTTTTTTAAAGATACAGCAGAATGCAACTGCAACTCACTTGTACCTTTAGCGCCTTTAACTTTAACATTATTACCAGTAATCGTAACCTCTACACCTGCTGGCAATGGAATAATTTTCTTAGCTACACGAGACATTCTCTACTCCTTTAAGCTACGATACAAATTATTTCACCACCTAAAGATAATGACTTCGCTTTGCGATCCGTCATCAAACCTTTAGAGGTAGAAACGATTGATATACCTAAACCACCTAAAACCTGTGGCAAGGAATTTTGATCACGATAGATCTTAAGACTAGGCTTACTAACCCGCTGAATCATCTCAATAACCGGCTTACCCTGATAATATTTTAACGTAATAATCAACGTCTTTTTAACACCTTCAGACTCAACCTTATAATCTAAGATATACCCTTCTTCTTTTAATACCCTTGCAATCTCTTCTTTCATTTTTGAAGATGGAAGAGATACTAATTCTTTATTTGCAGCTTGCGCATTACGAATTCTCGTCAACAAATCTGCAATAGGATCATGCATACTCATGAATTAATCTCCAATAATTACCAACTTGCTTTACGTAGACCAGGAATATCACCACGCATAGTGATTTCACGCAACTTATTACGCCCTAATCCAAACTTGCTATAAACACCGTGAGGACGACCTGTGATAGCACAACGTTGATGTTTACGAGACGGAGAAGAATCACGAGGCATCTTCTGTAAAGCGATAGATGCTGCCTGCTTCTCATCAAAACTTGCCGTTTCACTTTTTAGAATTTCCCTAAGAGAATCTCTCTTAGTTCTATAACGATCAACAAGTTTTGCGCGCTTAATTTCGCGATTTACCATAGATGTTTTGGCCATAATAATTCCTTACTAATTACGGAAAGGAAAACCGAAAGCAACTAAGAGTGCCTTAGCTTCAGCATCGGTTTTCGCTGTTGTTGTAAAGTTGATATCCATACCTCTGATAGCATCAATCTTCTCATATTCAATTTCGGGAAAGATAATCTGCTCTTTGATACCAAAGCTATAATTCCCACGACCATCAAATGAACGTCCATTCACACCACGAAAGTCACGAACTCGTGGTAACGAAATATTGATCAAACGATCTAAAAATTCATACATATGAGCACGACGCAATGTCACCTTACACCCAACAGGCCAACCATCACGAATTTTAAATCCTGCAACAGATTTTTTAGACAATGTCACAATTGGCTTCTGACCTGCAATTGCAGTCATATCGGCAACGGCATTATCCATTATTTTCTTATCAGCAACAGCTTCACCAACACCCATATTAAGAGTGATTTTGGTCAATCTAGGAACCTCCATCGGATTGGAGTAACCAAACTGCTCTGTAAGTTTAGGAATAACAACTTCCTTATAAAACTGTTCTAATCTTATAGACATTTTAGACCCTTACTAAACGGATATATCTTAGAAATGCATCCTATTTAGAAAATTAATAAAAACAAACACTCTCACGATATTTCGTGAGAGTAATGGTGCAATAGAATAACAAAAAGAAACTAATTAGCCAATCTTTTTATTATTTGATTTAAAAAATCTTTCACGAACGTGTTTTTTCTTGCCATTCTCACCTTCAACTACAGTGACTTGAATGCGAACACGATCTCCTCTCTGGGTTTCAGGATTAAAAATCATAACATTAGAAACATGTATTGCTGCTTCCTGTTCAATTTTCCCCCCCTCAATCCCTTTTTGAGGATTGGGTTTGACATGCTTAATTTTCTTATTAACTCCAGAAACTAAAATACGATCATTAGCTTCTAAACTTAAGACATGCCCTCGCTGACCTTTATCTCGACCAGCAATTACAACAACTTCATCACCTTTACGTAATTTATTCATTTCAACCACCTATATTACTTCTGGCGCTAATGAAATAATTTTCATAAAGCGATCACCACGAAGCTCACGTGTTACTGGGCCAAAGATACGAGTACCGATTGGTTCGAACTTTGAATTAAGTAACACAGCCGCATTACTATCAAAACGAATTAACGAACCATCATCACGACGAACACCTTTACGAGTTCTCACGACAAGTGCATTATAAATCTCACCTTTTTTAGCACGCCCTCTTGGGATCGCATCTTTTACTGATACTTTAATGATATCACCAATACCAGCATAACGACGATGTGAACCGCCAAGCACCTTGATACACATAATGCGCTTAGCACCAGAGTTATCAGCTACATTAAGCATTGACTGCGTTTGAATCATAGCATTTTACTCCTTTGACGCTTCAACAACTTTAACCAACACCCAAGATTTCATCTTAGAAAGTGGTCTCGATTGTTTAATTTCAACAATATCCCCAATGTTACAGATATTATCTGCATCATGAGCATGAAACTTTGTAGAACGTTTAATATATTTACCATACATAGGATGCTTAACTAAACGCTCAACCAATACTGTTATAGTCTTATCCATTTTATTAGAGGATACTTTACCAATGACAGTACGTTCAACTTTACTTTTTTCTGTTGTTGACATTACTTACCTGCCTTTGAAGCTAAAATAGTATTAATACGAGCGATTTGCTTGCGAGAATCACGAAACAAATGTGGCTTCTCTAACTGACCTGTCGTTTTTTGCATACGCAAGTTAAACAGAGCTTTATGCAACTCCAAACGCTCTTGCTTCAATTCATCTACACTCTTCTCAACAAGAGATTTCATATTTTTATTTGATTGACTCATATATCCCCCTATAGAACAGTACGTGAAACAAATACTGTCTGAACGGATAATTTAGCCGCTGCTAATCTAAATGCTTCTTTTGCAACTTCTTCAGAAACACCTTCAATTTCGTACAACATTCTACCAGGCTGTACCTTTGCGACCCAATATTCCACATTACCTTTACCACTTCCCATACGGACTTCTAGCGGTTTTTGTGTGATTGGCACATCAGGAAAAATACGAATATACAATTTACCTCCACGACGAACATAACGATTGATCGCACGTCGAGCCGCTTCAATTTGACGGGCAGTAATACGACCACGTGTAACTGCTTTTAAGCCAAATTCACCAAAGCTAACCTTATTACCTGCTAAAGCAACGCCTCTATTGCGTCCTTTACGCTGTTTTCTAAATTTAGTACGTTTAGGTTGCAACATGATTAATCACCTTTCCTTTTACCACCACGACGAGGACCTTTTTCAGGTTGCTCATCCGCTTTTTGGTAATCAAAGACTTCACCTTTATAGATCCAAACTTTAACACCTAGAATCCCGTATGTTGTCAATGCTTCCGCTGTCCCATAGTCAATATTTGCGCGCAGAGTATGCAAAGGAACTCTGCCTTCACGATACCACTCCATACGTGCAATTTCTGCACCATTCAAACGCCCTGAAACATTTACACGAATACCTTCTGCTCCTAGCTTCATAGTATTAGTTACTGCACGTTTCATTGCTCGACGAAACATTACACGACGCTCAAGTTGCTGTGCGATTCCTTCTGCAACTAAATAAGCATCTAATTCTGGCTTTTTAATCTCTTCAATCGCAACATGAACTGGAGTATTACCACCAATAATTTTTGAAAGTTTTACTCGTAACTTCTCAATATCTTCACCCTTTTTGCCGATTACGACACCAGGACGCGCTGTATAAATAGTTACTTGCGCTGAATTCGCAGGACGCGTGATTTGAATTTTAGATACAGCAGCATCTTTCAATTCTTTACGCAAAAATTCACGAATTCTAAAATCAGACTCAACAAATTCAGGAAACTGTTTTGTATCCGCATACCAACGAGAATTCCAGTCTTTCGAGATTCCTAAACGAATACCTGTAGGATTTACTTTTTGACCCATTATAATTCCCCTTACTCTGCTACCGTAATAGTGACATGACTAGTACGCTTTAAAATTCTAGATCCACGGCCTTTTGCACGTGCACGCATTCTTTTAAGAACTGGGCCAGCGTCTACCATAATCTCTTTAACTTTTAGCGTATCGATATCAAGTGCTGCATTGTTTTCAGCATTTGCTACTGCAGAATTCAATACTTTTTTAAGAATATCTGCTGCTTTCTTATCACTAAACTCAAGTAAAGCCAATGCTTTTTCAATAGGTAAACCACGAATCTGATCCGCAACTAAGCGCGCTTTCTGAGGAGAAATTCGCGCAAATTTTAATGTAGCTGTTTGCATTTTATTCTCCTATCGTGTTTTCTTGTCAGCAACATGACCACGGTAAGTACGAGTCAAAGCAAACTCACCCAACTTGTGTCCGATCATATTTTCAGTGATTAAAATTGGCACATGAACCTTTCCATTATGTACCGCTATTGTTAGCCCGATCATTTCAGGAAGAATCATTGAACGACGTGACCAAGTTTTAATTGGTTTACGACTTTTTGAAGCAATCGCTTCCTCAACTTTCTTCATTAAGTGATGATCGATAAATGGGCCTTTCTTTATAGAACGTGGCATAAATTATCCTTTATCAATTACTTATTACGATGACGCACAATATACTTCTCTGTACGCTTATTAGTACGTGTCTTATAACCTTTAGTTGGAACACCCCAAGGTGTAACAGGATGACGACCACCTTTACTACGACCTTCACCACCACCATGTGGATGGTCAACAGGGTTCATGGCCGCACCACGTACCGTTGGTCTAACACCCAACCAACGTTTTGCTCCAGCCTTACCTAAAACACGAAGGCTATGTTCACCATTACTCACTTCACCAAGAGTAGCTTTACAATCCACATGAACTCGACGGACTTCTCCAGATTTTAAGCGCAATGTTACAAATTGACCTTCACGAGCAACTAGCTGAACACTAGCTCCGGCAGATCTTGCCAATTGAGCGCCCTTACCTTCTTTAAGTTCGATACAGTGAATTACCGAACCCACGGGTATATTTCTTAAAGGCAAAGCATTCCCAGACTTAATTGGTGCCCCTGAACCTGACAATAAAATTGCTCCTTCTGAGACTCCTTCTGGAGCGATAATATAACGACGCTCTCCATCCGCATAGCATAACAATGCAATATGCGCTGTACGATTTGGATCATATTCGATTCTTTCTACTCGCGCAGGAATATTATCTTTATCACGCTTAAAATCGACAATACGATAATGTTGTTTGTGCCCACCACCAATATGTCTTGTAGTGATTCGACCGTTATTGTTACGCCCACCTGATTTGCTTTTACTATCTAAAAGTGCAGCATGAGGCGCACCTTTATGCAAATTAGGTGTGACAATCTTAATCATACTGCGACGACCCGCAGATGTCGGTTTAGTTTTTACAATTGCCATTATGCACCACCTACTAATTCAATTGACTGTCCATCTTTCAATGTTACATAAGCTTTTTTCCAGTCAGAACGCTGACCTACAAAGCGTCCTAATCTTTTCTGCTTACCTTTTTGGATTACAGTAGTAACACTGATGACATCAACATCAAATAATTTCTCAATTGCGTGCTTAATTTCCAACTTAGATGCATTTTTTAAGACACGAAACGTATATTGGCCTGCAACTTCTTCTAAACGAGCTGTCTTTTCAGAAGCGTGAGGCGCAATCAAAATTTGCATTAAACGCTCTTCTTTAGTACTCATGCTAACCACTCCGCTACTGAAGCCATCGCTTCTTTTGTAATAACAACTTTTTCAAATTGAATAAGACTCACTGGATCAATTCCCGCAACATCAATTACTTGAATATAAGGTAAATTACGAGTTGCTAAATAAAGCGTTAAATCAATAGCTTGACTTATCATTAGTACACTCTCACCTGCGTTCAAATCTTTTAGCATAGAAAGTGCTGCTTTAGTTTTAGACTCTTTAACTTCAATTGAATCTACGACGATCAATCGATCTTGACGAATCAATTCTGAAAAAATACAAGAAATTGCAGCTCTGTACATTTTCTTATTTACTTTCTGCTCCCAATTTTGAGGCTTAGCAGCAAATGTAACACCACCTGATCTCCAAATAGGACTACGAGAAGAACCTGCTCTTGCACGCCCAGTCCCTTTCTGTCTCCATGGCTTAATCCCGCCACCTTTCACTTCCGCTCTCGTTTTCTGAGCACGCGTCCCCGCTCTTCCTGCAGCTTTATATGCCACAACTACTTGATGAACTAAGTTTTCATTAAATTCACGCGTGAATAATGCATCATCAAGAGTGATTGCTGAACTTCCATTAACTTGCAATTCCATACATTACCCCTTCTTCGCTTTAACTGAAGGCTTGATTACAACATCTCCGCCTTTCGCGCCTGGGACAGCACCTTTAACTAAAACAAGGTTACGCTCTGCATCGATTCGTACTACCTCTAAGTTTAACGCTGTGCGCTTAACCGCCCCCATATGTCCTGTCATTTTTTTACCTTTAAAGACACGACCAGGATCCTGACACTGTCCGATAGATCCAGGAACACGATGAGATAATGAGTTACCATGTGAATTACGCTGACCAGCAAAGTTATGTCGCTTAATTGAACCTGCGAAACCTTTACCCTGACTGATACCTGATACATCAACTTTCTGCCCCTCTTCAAAAAGAGAAACAGTTAATTCTTGACCTGACTCATAACTATCTACGGTCTCTGAACATGCTCTAAATTCCCACAGACCACGACCTGCCTCAACTTTTGCCTTAGCAAAATGCCCAGCAGCCGCTTTATTTACACGATTTGCTTTACGAGTACCAGTAGTCACCTGTAGTGCTGAATATCCATCAATATCTGAATTTTTTATTTGAGTTACACGATTTGGAGTGATTTCAAGTACTGTAACAGCAATTGATTCACCACTTTCCGTGAATATACGGGTCATCCCCGCTTTACGTCCAACTAATCCTAGTGCCATTTTATAACCTCTAAGTTTTTGTTAATCGAGAGGAAGGTTGGCCACCTTCTTCGAACCCATTAAAATTAATCTAACTTAATTTTAACATCTACACCCGCTGCCAAATCCAATTTCATCAATGCATCTACTGTTTTATCTGTAGGATTAATGATATCCATAAGGCGAACATGTGTTCTTAGCTCATATTGATCTCTTGCATCTTTATTTACATGCGGAGAAATAAGAACTGTAAATCTTTCTGTCTTGACTGGCAATGGAACAGGCCCTTGAACTTGTGCACCCGTACGCTTTGCAGTTTCAACAATTTCTTTTGCCGATTGGTCAATTAATCTATGATCAAAGGCTTTAAGGCGAATACGAATTTTTTGATTGGTCATTCTCTAGAATCTCAAAATGATGCGCTCTTATAATCAAGAGCGCACTCTGTTAAACAATTAATTAAGCGATAATTTTTGCTACAACGCCCGCACCTACTGTACGTCCGCCTTCACGAATCGCAAAGCGCAATCCCT
>CAZBKP010000003.1:0-25294 GCA_964492525.1 uncultured Cardiobacteriales bacterium | reverse complement strand
TTCTTTGCAAAGCAAGGGTTGTTGTTGAAATGACAAAAATAGGAAGCATAATTAGCTTCCTATTTTTTTGAATTTATGTTTATATACGCGATTGTTTATAACTAAATAAATGATCTTGGAGAATCTATGAATCGAAAAAGTATGTTTGAGTTCACTAATTTTACGCCTTATAAAGAAAAATCAGGTGAAGAATATATGAATGATAAACAAAAGGCACACTTTAAAATGATTTTGGATGGATGGAGAAACCAACTTTTGCAAGGAAGTGAGCAGACTGTCTCAAATATGCAACAAGATGGAGGGAATACGCTTTCAGATCCCAATGATCGAGCGAGTCAAGAAGAAGAGTTTTCTCTGGAACTAAGAACAAGAGATCGTGAAAGAAAATTACTTGCTAAAATAGAAAAAACATTGCATAAATTGGTAGTAGATGATTATGGCTTTTGTGAAATGTGTGGTGTTGAAATTGGCATTAGAAGATTAGAGGCAAGGCCTACAGCGGATCTTTGTATTGATTGTAAAGAAGTAGAAGAGCAGAAAGAAAAAGCACGTAATGGGTAAATTTTTATGCTTGTTTGTTGACATGAAAAAATATTCTGATATTATGCATCACCTTAGTTAGACGAACTATTGATTGTCCCCATCGTCTAGAGGCCTAGGACACTGCCCTTTCACGGCGGCAACCGGGGTTCGAATCCCCGTGGGGACGCCAATTTTATTATACTCCAGAGTTTTCTGGGGCTATAGCTCAGCTGGTAGAGCGCTTGCATGGCATGCAAGAGGTCGACGGTTCGAAACCGTCTAGCTCCACCAAAAATTTGTCCCCATCGTCTAGAGGCCTAGGACACTGCCCTTTCACGGCGGCAACCGGGGTTCGAATCCCCGTGGGGACGCCATATTAAAAAGCTCGCATCTTGCGAGCTTTTTTAATATATAAATGTTAATAAGGGTTTATATGGATGAGAATAATGAGAAGCCAAGCAAGAGTCAATTGAAACGAGATGCCAATGCGAAACAGAAGTTTGGCGAACAATTAATTTATATCTCTAGGAAAGATATTGAAACAATTGGTTTATCAGATCAATTATTAGATGCAATTTTGCTTGCACAGACAATGAAACAGGACGGCTCCCTTAAGCGGCAAAAGCAGTTGATTGGAAAATTAATGCGTCTCTTAACAGAGGAAGAATTTTGCCAGATTCAACAAAAGGTGAATTTACTAACGGCTGGAACTGAAGAACAAAAAATAGTAGAACATTGGGTTGAAGATAAGGTCGTTCGTTTGTTAAATAATGATAGATCTGTCTTTGAGGAAATCAGCAAAGAGGTGGGTGAAGTCGATTACCAGTCTATTCGTCAGCTCGTTAGAAATGCAAATAATGAGATGAAAAAAGAGGGTAAGTCTAAAAGTCGCACACTTCTTTTTAGAGAGCTTCGCACGCTTTTTTCGAAAAAATGATAGTTTATATTAATAGTTTCTTTATAATAATGTAATTTTTAGTATATTGTCTTAAGTTAACTTCAAGAACAGGGTAAATATAATGGCTACAAACTTTAAGGTAATGGTTGTTGATGATAGTAGTACAGTCCGCAAAACTGCAGAGTTGATTTTAAAAAAAGAAAATTATGAAGTTGTTTCGGTTGCGGATGGGTTTTCTGCACTGTCAATGATCGAATCTATCAAACCAAATTTAGTTTTTATGGATGTTATGATGCCGAATTTAGATGGCTATGACACTTGTCAAATTATCAAAGGTTCGACATCAGAGTGTTCGAAAATTCCTGTTGTGATGCTGACAAGTAAAGATGGAGCCTTCGATAAAGCAAGGGGACAATTGGCAGGGTGTGATGACTTTATTACTAAGCCCTTTTCTCGTGATGACATCATTGGCGTTATTGATCGTTACAACAAATAGTATGATAGGACGATTTTGATGATAGATGAAATGGAAACATCTCCAGTAGAGACTATAGAAACTCAGTTAAAGGAAAATGAACGGAGAAAATCACGGATTA
This sequence comes from uncultured Cardiobacteriales bacterium, assembly GCA_964492525.1. GTDB lineage: Bacteria > Pseudomonadota > Gammaproteobacteria > Cardiobacteriales > Wohlfahrtiimonadaceae > Wohlfahrtiimonas. The sequence continues at coordinate 23,278 of CAZBKP010000003.1, read as the reverse complement.
ACCGTTTTGTTTTGTTTTTCATTGTATTAGGTGTTGTGCTGACGGTTTCTATTGTTGTGGCTTTTTTATCGCTACCAAAATATCAAGCATCACAAGAAGTTAAACAGCTTCAAAAAGTTTATCCTGAAATAGATAGATTAAGTCAATTGATACAGCAACAAGAACAAGGTGCTAATATTTCAGTTGAGGTGATAAAGCAACAAACAGAACGACTTGAAAAATTAATTAATGCATTAACAGTTAAAGATGCAAAGTTGATTCAAACTCAATGGAAGAATTTGAAGTCAAACTTTGAGCAATTACAGGGGACATTACGTGATATTAATGAGCTTCTGCAATTAAGATATCGGGTTGATATAGGTACAAAATCGTTAAATCAGATTTTTACAAATCTCTCCTCAGAGTTTTCTCAGAGTAGAAGCGTAAGTCTTGAAACAGTTAGGCATATAGATGTTCTGTCTGGCTTATCTCAACGTTTGAATGCAAATATTTATGGGCTTTTAAGTAGTCAATCTAATGTTGATTTGCAAATAATTTCAGATATGACGGATTCATTAAATCAACTACAAAAAGCACTCAATGTCCTTAGAGTAGGGGATCCTTCTGAGGGTATACAGGGGTTACAGGGCTTGCTCCAAGAGGAGATGTTAAATGAAGCACAATTTATCTTTAATGAGCTTGCAAATAGTGGCAACTATCTGATTCATAATGCTAAAAATATAATTATTTTAAATGAGTTAAAACAATCTCTTCAGAAGGAGAAGAATCTCATACAGAATGTTTTGCAATCTTCAATTGACATCGCTTATTCAGAACAGGAACAATACATAAATCAAACAAATAATGTTGTATTTTTTATTGCAGTCATTGCATCTATTGCAATTGGTTTCTTCTTCTTTTTATGTGTTTTTATCTATTATCGAATTAATTATTCATCTAGAAAAGTTCTTTATGATAAAAATAAATTTGAAAAACAATTTGTTGAAGTAATCGGATCATTACGAGAGGTTGGTGCTTTATCTAATGAATCAGGTTCAATTCCTGAGGAAATTAGTTCAATTGAAGACGTTTCAAATATTAAAGGTAATATTGCACAAGTTGTTCGCGGTAAGGATAAGGAAATTAATACATTAAAAGAAACTGTTAGGAATCTAAAAGTTTCTATTGAACATATAAAAAGTGTTGTGCAACTTAATGTCAGTGAGCTTTCAAATTATGCCCAAATTATTACAGTGCTAAATGAAGAGAGTGAAGTAATTGTTGATCAGGGTAAAGATACACGACAATCTTGTGTAGCATTGGTTGACACGATGAAAAAAGTCAAAGAAACCTTTAATTATTTAGCACAGGCATTTTCTTATGATGCAGCACTTTTAAAGAAGATTGGTATTGAACATGAATCTATCAATGAATTGAAAGATACTTTGATGAAACAAAAAGCCTTTTTTGAGGTTAAAAATAAAGAGTCTCAATCGCTTGGGCATGAACTTTCTGATGTAGAAACATTTTTTGCGAGTGTTATAAAAAATTTAAGTGATGCAACATCGGCTTATAGAGAAGTTGAGAAAAACTTAAATCAAATTATTTCACAGCTTGAACAAGTAGCACAATAAAAGGATATTGATAATGGCTCAATTACATTCCCTGAAAGATCCAAAAATTATTGAAACACTTAATGGATTTGTTATAAAACTTAGAAATGCCTTAGAAACGTTACTAGAGAACTCATCAAATGAGACTGCGGAAAAAGATGAAATAAAAGCATCTCTTTTAGGTATAGACAATATCTTTAAAGAAATGAATTGGATGGAGGCGTCCAAAACGCTCCATTATTGTCTTAGTAATTTAGATGCTGTTTCTGCGTTTGGTGAAGGTGAGAATGAAGATTCTTTACTCCGTTTTTGTATTCTTATGGAGGACGCATTAGAGGCTAAAGGCCAAGGAAATGAGATATATGAAACTGATTTTCTTGGTGGTGAGTCTCTAATCCAAGATGAAAAGCATGACACTATTAATGTAGCTTTAGCAAAAGTTTTAAGAACGGTTTATCAAAGACAGCTGATTGCTTTAATTCAAGGTAAGGATAAGGAGAAGGCATTAGAGGCGATTCTCTCCATCAGTAAAGAGTGTGCGGCAGCAGTAGGAACCCCTTTTAATAAGGATTGGTCTTTGCTTTCATTTTATTTAGATGTTTTATTACACCAGAATTCTAATATTGATCTAAATACACATCGTTTACTTGCTTCAACTGATATGAGATTTGCAGATCTATTACGTTCAAAAACGCTACAACCTGTAATATCGCCCGAATTAATAAGTGCAGTAGAGGCTCTTCCAAATGGCTCACAGTTTATTCAATCTAATATTATGATTGATGATCAATATACCATTTCTGCAGGAGTGTATAGACGTTTTGGAGTGGGAATTAAAGAAGAGTTGATTAAGATTCATGAATTATTAGAGCGTATTTATCTTGATCACACCCAAAAAGATTTACTTCTAGAAAATGTAGAGTTCTTACAGAAATTGAATAACGTTTTGTTATTAATGGGTTTAAATCGCGTTGCTCAACTTGGCCAACAAATCATTAAGGATTTTGAGCAGCTAGCAGCTCTTGATTTTGATTTAGTTACATTCAATCAATGTGTAAGTAAATATTGGATTTTTGAGGTTTATCTTAATGATCTGTGGGGAATGCGTAATCATTCTGTGCCAATAAACTATGCTGATATCAAAACATGGGCACATAATAATGCTAAATATCAGTGTTTAAAATTATTGAGCCAAAAATATTCAGTATTAAAAGGTAAAGTCGAAAGTGCGGACGTATCTCATGACTTCATTGAAGAGAAAAAATCAATTGTTGACTGTATTCGGATTGAATCTCTTGTTTCATTAACTAATTTTTTTACAAAACTGATTACACCGGATTTCATAAACTATTCTTTGACGAAAGAAGAACTCACAGAAATATTAATTGCTTTATTGTATAGTGCACAAATGAGCGTTGAGCTTTCAGAAGGTTCTGAGGATGTAACTTCTAATGCAAGGGAAATTCTTAAAAAATACTATGGAATGCAACAAACTCCCCATTCTAATATACCTTCTCAAGGTGATGGAAGGAAAAAAAGCGACTTGGATCCTGATATGATAGATGCTTTTGCCGAAGATCTTGCTGAAGTTGAATCTGAATTAGCTCGTTGTTTTGAAGAGCCTTTAACTGATAAGGTGTATGATCAATTAAAAAGAATTGTTCACACATTAAAAGGAAGTGCGAACTTGATGAAAATTGATGAAGCGCTCCATTTAATCCTGACATTAGAAGAAAATATGAGTAATCATAAATCTCTAGATGAGGGGCAAAGGACGCTTTATAAGCGCACTTTTAAAGGAATAATTGGTCACTTTAGAGAGTTTATCTCTGCGAATCGATAATATCATGACAAATATTGTAACGCTTGATCATGTAAAACTCTCTTTCGGGAAGCGTGAAATCTTTAAGGATGTTTCCATAACTGTTCCTTCTGGAAAAATCACTGCGATCATGGGGCCTTCTGGTACAGGTAAAACGACACTATTAAAGTTAATCAGTAAGCAGATTGTCCCTGACTCAGGAGATATTTCAGTTTTTGGACAAGACCTTTGCAAAATAAGTCGAAGTGCGCTTTTTGATTTGAGAAAACAGATGGGGCTTTTGTTTCAGTCTGGTGCCCTTTTTACAGATATGAGTGTGTATGATAATGTTGCCTTCGCATTAAGGGAGCATACAAATCTTTCAGAAAATTTGATTAACACGCTGGTTTTATTAAAACTCGAAGCAGTAGGACTTCGTGCACTTAAGGATGCAAGGCCAAATCAATTATCTGGGGGACAAGCTAGGCGAGTTGCTTTGGCAAGATGCATTTCTTTAGATCCTTCTTTGTTGCTTTATGATGAACCCTTTACTGGTCAAGATCCTATCTCTATGGGGGTATTACTTAGACTCATTAAGAACTTAAATGATGCCTTAGGTTTAACAAGTATTATCGTTTCTCATGATGTTAAGGAAGTTTTAAGTATTGCAGATTATGTGTATTTGTTATGTGATGGAAAAATTGTTGCAAATGGTACTTCAGAGTCAATCTTACAGCATGAAGATCCATGGGTTAAGCAGTTTATAGACGGACTATCAGATGGACCTGTGCCTTTTAATTTACCAACAGAGCAAAGTTTGAGGGATCTATTACTATGATGTGGATTGAAAGGGTAGGTGCAATCACTTTAGCTACTGTATCTGCGCTTGGTGAAAGTGTGCTTTTTTTATGTAATATATTAAAGAATTTTTTTTATATTTTTCATAAGCCTTTATTATTATCTAAACAAATATTTCAATTAGGAATTTTGTCACTTCCAATTATTCTACTCTCAGGTGTATTCATAGGAATGGTAATTGCATTCCAAGGGTATGTTAATTTAGTTAATTTTGGTGCAGAGGCATCTGTAGGAACATTAGTTGCTTTGGCGCTATTTAGAGAACTTGCATCAGTATTTACTGCGTTGCTGTATACAGGTAGAGCATGCTCATCACTGACTGCAGAAATTGGACTCATGCGAGCAACAGAGCAATGGGCAAGTTACGAGATGATGGCTGTCGACCCTTATCAATATATTCTTCTTCCTAGATTATTAGCAGGAATTATCGCCGTTCCTCTTTTGACGATTGTTTTCTCTGCAGTTGGTATTCTTGGTGGTTTTTGCGTTTCTGTCTATGTACTTGGCCTTGATAGTGGAGGCTATTGGTCCCAAATGCAGTCTGCAGTGAATTTTTATGATGATATTTTTTGTGGTGTCATTATTAAAAGTGCAGTATTTGGTTTGATTTGTAACTTAGTTGCACTGAGACAAGGATTACAAGGAATCGCTACAGCAGGAGGCGTAGCTTTATCTACGACTTCTACAGTTGTTAAAGCCTCTTTGTTGATTTTAGGGGCTGATTTTGTATTAACGGCAATTTTATTTAATTAGAAAAAATCTTTCTTTTTGGTAGAATACACCTCCTGTTAGAAGGTAGAAAATTAAGTAAATGACACAGACTCCCTGGAAAAAATGTTTAGATGAGATAGCAAGTAGTGCAACAGAAGAAGATTATGCGCTATGGATCAAGCCTTTACAATTTGCAGTTAAAAATGATTACATTATGGTTCTTGCAACCAATGAAATCATACTGCGTGGTTTTCAAAAACGGTTTGAATCTATACTTAATAAAGTTATACACACTCATTTTGGATATCCTCTCGAGATTCGATACGGAATAGGAACAGAGTCTGATTTTTCTGATCATCATGAGCAATCACAAAAATCACCCCCAAAGATTAAGCGCCAAAAAACTGGAAATGCGAGAGAGATTACAAAAGCTTCAATTAAAGAGAAGCCTATAGAAACGAGCAATCTCAATCGTGAGTTTGTTTTTGATAATTTTGTCGAAGGAAAGTCAAACCAATTTGCATTAGCTGCGTGTTCTCAAGTTGCTAAAAATCCAGGAACGACGAGCAATCCTCTCTTTATTTATGGAAGCACAGGGCTAGGTAAAACCCATTTGATGCATGCGATCGGGAATTCAATTAATGTTAGTTACCCTGATGCGCGTTTGATTTATCAGCATTGTGATAGTTTTATTGAAGATATCGTTCGAGCCATTCGTAATAATACCTTGACGGATTTAAGACATTTTTATAAATCATTAGATGCACTTTTGATTGACGATATTCAATTGCTTTCAGGTAAAGAAGGATCTCAGGAGATTTTTTTCCATACGTTTAATACACTTTTAGATGGTGGGCATCAGGTGATTTTAACGTGTGATCGATACCCAAAAGAGTTAGATCAGTTTGAGGATCGTTTAACATCTCGTTTTGCATCAGGATTGATCGTAAATATTGAGCCTCCGGAACTTGAGCACAGAATCGCCATTCTTATGAAGAAAGCAGATAATTGGGAGCTCTCTCTTCCCGATGAAACAGCATTCTTTATTGCGCAAACGGTGCGAGCAAGTGTGCGTGAGCTTGAGGGAGCATTAAAACAAGTTAGTGCACTTGCTAATTTTAAAGGTTTACCCCTTTCTGTTGAAGTGGCAAAAGAGTCTCTTTCAAGTTTATTAGAATCTCAAAGTAGACGTATTACTCTACAAAATATTCAAAAAGTTGTTACTGACTATTATGGGTTGAAGTCTGTTGATTTAACAGGAAAATCAAGAGCCTCGAATATAGCAAAACCACGACAACTTGCGATGTATATTGCCCGTACTTACACGGAGCATAGTTTACCTGAAATCGGTCGTGCTTTTTGTAGAGATCATTCAACTGTTATGCATGCATGCACTAAAATGGCGAAAGATTTAAATATAGATAGCATGCTCAATCGTGATTTTTGTGCAATTAAAGCATCTTTAGGTTTGTAGTTTAGAAGGCGTTTTTGATCCATTCAATTTGAATCGGCTCTTTTGATGTATCAATACCAATCGTATCAATTCTGCAATCTCCTTGGTATTTGATTTTTTGCAAATACCATTCGGCACTTTTTCTGACTTTTCTCTGTTTTGAGATCGTAATGCTTTCAAGGGCAGATCCATAAACTATTGTATTTCGAACTCTCACTTCAACAAAGACTAATACGCCATTCTCATTCGCAATAATATCTATTTCTCCTGCTTTACAGAGAAAATTTGTTTCAATAATTGAAAGCCCTTGAGAGATAAGATACTCCGTAGCAAGTTGTTCACCCCATTTACCGATGACTTGTTGGTCGCGCATTTATTGAAATCCGAGTATAATAAACTGCTTTACTCTATGTGCTTATTATTAATATGTCAATTTGTTATGTTGTGGCAACACCGATTGGAAATATTGAAGATTGGTCTCCGCGTGCAATTAAAATTCTTCAGTCCGTATCTGTAATTTTTGCAGAGGATACCCGTCACTCAGCACATTTGATGCAGTTATTTAATATTCGCACACAGATGAAGTCACTTCATGAGCATAATGAAAGAGAGCGTATAGAGTTGATTATGTCACTCCTAAGCGACAATAATGATGTTGCAATTATCTCAGATGCAGGAACACCCTTGATTTCAGATCCTGGATTTCCTGTCGTTCGCGCTTTGAGGGAGAATAATTATAATGTTATACCAATTCCCGGTGTGAGTGCTGTTATTACTGCACTTTCGGTTTCTGGAATAGCAACAGATCGATTCTCATTTGAAGGGTTTTTACCCAATAAACGAAGTGCGAGATTAAGTGCTTTGAATGTGTTGAAACATGAAACAAGAACGTTGATCTTTTATGAGTCGAGCCATCGTATTTTAGAGATGCTTGAAGATTGCATTGATGTTTTCTCATCTGATCGCTACGCATTTATCGGGAGAGAGATGACTAAACGATATGAACAGTATCAATCTGACCGCTTGTGTCAGTTATTAGCACATTATCAACAAAATGAAGATCAAGTCAGAGGTGAGTTCGTCGTTGTCATTTCAGGTGCGGAAGCTGAAGCATTTGGAGAAGAGCAAACATTGATCTTATCAGATTTATTGAAGGAGCTCCTTTCAGAGCTTTCATTGAAACAAGCTGTTAGTATTGCGGTAAAACTTACAAAACTACCGAAGAATCAAGTGTACCAAATGGCACTTGAACTGCAAGAAGCAAGCCATTAAAGGAGAGTTTAGAGTTATGGATGAGCCACAAAATCACGTATTCAAAATGAGTAGTGAAGAGAAAAAATTAAGTTTAAGGCTTTCTGGCCTCTTTTCGATACGAATGCTCGGGATTTTTATTATTTTGCCGATTTTTTCCTTGTATATGGGGGAATTAACTCAATCCGCATTTTTGGCAGGGTTACTATTTGCAAGTTATCCTTTAACTCAGATTATTCTTCAGCCGTTATTTGGTGTTATTTCTGATTATTTCGGACGAAAGCCTGCGCTAATTGTAGGGCTTGCATTGTTTACAATCGGAAGTCTTGTTCTCGTATTTACCTCTAATATTTATGTGGCAATATTAGGCCGAGTTATTCAAGGATCCGGAGCTATTTCAGCAGTTGTGCTTGCGTTAGCAACAGATCTGACAAGAGAGGAAATTAGAACAAAAGTGATGGCATTTATCGGGATTAGTATTGGACTAACATTTGGTATTGCCATTGTGTTATCAAATATTATTTATGGACTCATGAAAGGAACGGGGATTTTTCTTTTTTGTGCCATCTTGGGCGTTATCGGTATTTATGTTGCAATTGCACAAATTCCTAATGTTGATAAAAAAGAAAATGACGAGTCTACTAAAAAGCCAAAATCAAGTATCCGTAGTTTAATAAAAATTAGTTTCTCAGATATGAACATTGTTCGTTTGTATCTCGGAACAATGCTATTGCATATGCTGCTTACAATGACTTTTTTTGCACTCCCTAAATATTTTACGTCGATACATATCTCAAGCATACAGACGTGGGTATATTATTTACCCACATTCATCATATCGATATTGGTGATGTTTCCACTTGTGGCATTTGCAGAGCGCTTTTATAAACATAGAATCTTATTTTTATTTGCTATTATCTGTCTATTTCTTGCCTATCTTTTACTCATTTTGACGGAGTTTAAAACGATATTTGTATTCTGGGGGATTTTAGTATTTTTTATAGGATTTAATACATTAGAGGCAACGCAACCCTCGTTAATGTCACGATTTGCACCAGAAGAGTACCGAGGTACCGTAATGGGAGTATTTTCATCCTCTCAATTTTTAGGAACTTCAATTGGAAGTATGCTTGCAAGCCTATTTGTTACATATGGTTCATTTAGCATAGTCTATTATGTTTCAGCAGTCGTTTCAGTAGGTTGGTTTATAATTGCTTGGCCTATGCAAAATCCTGTAAAAAAAACGGCTAATCCTTCGTAATTTAAGTACAATATTTCAGTTTTCAATAAAGAGAGTAAGAATGAATCCACAGTTAACTGTCGCACAAAAAAGTGCATTTAAAGCAAGTCGCTTAATTAAAAATATTTTTGAAAAAACATCGAAATTGAGTGCTCAACAAAGGCAGGATAGCTCGATTTTTGATGCATTTTTTAAGCAGGTTGAAACAGAAATTGCTCAAGAAATTTTGTATGCGTATCCAGATCATAGTGTAGAAACAAAGTGTGCAGGCGTTCATGGTAAAGCCGACAATAAGTTTTACTGGTATGTAAGTGGCATTGTGGGAAAAGAGAATTTTTTAGCGCATAATTCTGACTTTGCAATTTCCATCGCCTATTGCGTCGAGGGGAAATTGATGGCTGGGTTAGTTTTTAAGCCCATTGATGAGCGCTCATACATGGCTGTACGAAGTGAAGGTGCAACAGCAAATGATGTTCGTATTCGCCTTGCAAAGCATACAGGTAGAATGGAAGATGCACAGTTATTTACGATGATTGATGCGGATGATCAAGCAACACAGATTAAGCAGATTATTACCCTCAACGAAAATAGCCTTGGAGTTAGAATTTCAGGTGATATCGCACTTGATATTTGTAAAGTAATGAGTGGAGAAGGTTCTGCTGTATGGGTGAATCAACCTGAAATATGCGATCTAGCAAGTGCTATTCTAATCGCACAAGAGGGGGGCGCATTGGTGACGAATTTTGCAGGAGAACAAGTGGAAGGCGTAAGTGAGTCACTTGTTGTTTCACCTCCTAAATTGTTAAAACCTTTATTGATTGCTTTAAAGCAATAAATTGAATCCATGCGGTGTGAGTTAAGAAAATGGACATTTTTGATCTCATCTATATTTTGGATGAGTACGGCGTATTCAATTGAGCTTACCTCATGGAATGAAAGTGATAATGAATTTATTGTCGCGACAATTTCACCTGATACAGATCGCTTAGAACAGTTTTGGTTAAATCCAGTCACAAATAAGCCTTATGGTTCGATTTCAACATTGGCAAAAGCGCTTTCAAAACAAGGGAAGCAACTAGAATTTGCAATTAATTCTGGAATTTTTTCTAAAGATCAACGTCCATTAGGATGGTATATAGAGCATGGTGAAAAACTTCAATCACTTAATGTGATCGCGAAAGAAAATGCAAAAGGGAACTTCTCTCTAGTCCCGAATGGCGTCTTTTTCATCGATAAAGATGGTTCTGCACATATTCTAGAAACGCATGATTTTTTAGCGAAGCAGGATCAATTTCAACCCAAATTTGCAACTCAGTCTGGACCAATTCTTCTTGTTAACGGAGAGATGCATCCTCGATTTATTAAAGGATCTGATAGCTTGAAATACCGCAGTGGTGTATGTGTTGATCCTGATAATAAAGTGCAGTTTGTTGTAACTCAAACTCCGATTAATTTTTATGATTTTGCGCTCTTTTTTAAGAATAGATTAAAGTGTGAGAATGCGCTCTATTTAGACGGCACATTATCTCAGCTCTATTTTCGAGGACGATTTTACGGTGCGCCATTCTGGAATGTGCGCCCTTATGTCGGAATGTGGGGCGTTACTGTTCCTGAGAAAGTGGGAGAATCAGAGTAATTGTTAATCCGCCATTGACATTATTTTCTGCGAAAATCTTTCCGTGATGACTTTTAACCATTTGATGAGCAATTGCTAGTCCAAGACCTGCGCCATTTGAGTCTGGAATATCGCTATGCTTTTCTCCTCGGAAAAATGCCTCAAATAATTGCCCTATATCATTGGGATTAACGCCAGGGCCATCATCAGAAATTACAATGGAGAGTAATTGATCTTCTATAGACAACGTAGCTTCAACTTTTTGTCTTGAATAGTGAATTGCATTGCGTAGAATATTTTCAAGACCACTTTGGAAGTTTTCAACATTTAAAACAATATCAACATCGGGAATTTCACTGTATATAAGTGTTTTATGATTTTCCTCCGCTTCAAATTGTGCTTCTTCAAAGAGTGTGAGTAGAATCTCTTTAAGATTAACATGAGAGAATTGATCACGATTTAGAACCATTTGTCGTGAAAGTGCAAGCATCGCCTGTATTCTATTTTCGATTAGGATTAAATTATTTTCAATACGCTCCACTTCATTCTCTAAATGATCCTGAGATTTTCTTCTGATCATGCTATTTGTAAGGCGAATTCGGGTGAGTGGCGTCCGTAACTCATGAGATAAGTTTGCAAATAATCGATTCTTAACTGCTTCTGCATTTTTAAGGGCAAGTGTCATTTCATTAAAACTTTTACCTAAAGTTCCAAATTCAATGGTGCCTTTTTCTAGTTTTGGATCTAGCTCCCAGTCCCCTTCGGCAACACGTTTCGATGCGATTTTTAATCGTTGAATAGGGCGGTAGAGCGAGTAAGTGATTAAAAATATGAAAGGTAAACTTAAAATAATCATTACGGAAATCAGTAGAAATGGGGTATCAAAAATCTTACTGACATAAAATGATTGTGGCAATTTGGGGAGTATAAGGAAAAAATAGAAGCCTGACCCTTTAACTTCAAAGGGGCCTGAAATTTCTCTCCGACCAATCGTCCGCTGTTGAGGATAATTTTCATCAAGAACAGTGATAATAAAATCCCGATATTCAGGATTCTGAACACTATTAATTGAGTACACTAAATACTCAGGATCTGTGGTTTTAGGAATTGTAATGACACGAGCGCCTTTTTCATTATGCCCGCCACGATGCGTCGCATTGATAATCCGTATTAGTTTAGGTTCGATCTTTTCATAAACATCTCTAGGAACAGGCTTGATCCGTCTTTGATCAAAATAAGGAATAAAAATAGCAAGCGAGACCATTAATGCGCAGTAAATGCAAAAGATCAGAAAAATACGAAAACTTAAACGTGAAAATAAGCGGTGCATGTGATTACTCTATAAACATATATCCGTGTCCGTGGATGGTTTTAAACCATGGAATACCTGATGAACGCTCTGGAAGTTTCTTACGAAGATTGCTTAAATGCATATCAATGACGCGATCAAAAGCTTGATGTCTTTTTCCTAAAACTTCTCTGCTGAGTTCATCTCTACTCACAGCCTTTCCTCTATTTTTAACCATATATAGTAGAAGAGAAAACTCGGTATACGTAAGATCAATAGGCTTTCCATCAAATGTTGCTTGGAGTTGATATTGATTCAGTTCAAGTTTATCAATCGTAATGATATCTGCGGATGTTGTATTCTCTTCTGCATGAACACGTCTTAATAAAGCACGAATTCTCGCGATCAGTTCTCTATCATCAAAGGGTTTTGCAATATAATCATCCGCGCCTAGCTCTAAGCCAAGAACTCTATCAATGCTATCCCCTTTTGCAGATAGCATCAGCACAGGAAGAAGGGGATCAAAAGTTCTAAGCTCTCTTAATGTATCCCAACCATTTTTTTTAGGCATCATGACATCTAAAATTAACAAATCTGGTTTGGAAAGTTTTAGATAATTAATACATTCATCACCGTTATTGCAAACATCCACCTTAAAACCCTCAAATGTTAATAGTTCCGAAATGAGTGTTTGAAGTTGTAAGTCATCATCGACAAGTAAAATATGTTCCATAATTGCTCCTTAACTTTTAACTATTATAGGGAGAGATATCATGCTTTGATAAATATTTACTGCTATTTACATATTTCTCAACCGTTTTTACATGTGGTTAAGTAAAGTAACACCATCCAAAACGGATTAATGATGAAAAGGAAATATTTATGAAAAAGTTTACCATTATTGCAATGTTAGTGAGTGCTTCTTTTGCTGCAACAAGTTATGCACAACATGTTCCACCTGAAGGTCCTAAAGGTGGTCCTGCGTATCATATGGATTCATTGAATCTAACGCCAGAACAAAAAGCGAAAATGGATGCAATTAGAGATGAAATGCGTAAGCAAAATGATGCCTCACATAAAGCGCGTCAGGCTGAAATGAAAGCGCTATTAGATTCACCTACTTTTGATCAAGCAAAAGCAAAAGCGATGATTTCTAAAGGGAACGATGAGAGAGCACTTCGCCGACTAAAACAGCATTATGATATGTACCAAGTATTAACGCCTGAACAGCGCCAAAAATATATGGAATCTATAGACAATATGCATAATAATGGAAGACATGCAAAAGGAATGCATAATGGAAATAAACCGAACGGAAAAGGACATGGAGGAAATAATCATGGACGAGGAGTAGGTCATCAACCCAACTAAAATTATAAACCCCACATTTCGTGGGGTTTTCTTTTAAGAAAAAGCACGAGCTAATGTGGCTTGTGTTTTTTTTATCTCTCAATGTCGTATTCGGAAAAATAGTTCCTTGTTTTTAAGAATGGTATGATATTAACCTGAAAGATTGATTTAATAGGGATACGCCTCATTATGAGTGAAAAAGAAACTGTTGATTTTGGCTATAAGACTGTAAATAAAGAAGAGAAGGAAGAGCGAGTTGCAGAAGTATTCCACTCTGTTGCTTCTAATTATGACTTAATGAACGACGTCATGAGTTTTGGAATTCATCGCCTTTGGAAAAAAACGATGATTAATGTGTGCGGTGTTCGGAAAGGATGTCATGCGCTTGATTTAGCAGGAGGAACTGGTGAGATTGCAATGAAAGTTGCAAAGCTTGCGGGTTCCGAAGGGAGTGTTGTGCTCTCAGATATTAATGAATCGATGTTAGAAGAGGGTAAGAAGCGAGTAGTTAACTCAGGAATGGGAGATACAATTTCATTTATGCAGATCAATGCAGAAGAGATTCCTTTCCCAGATGATACGTTTGATCTTGTCACAATTAGTTTCGGGCTTAGAAATGTTACGGATAAATTAAAAGCCTTACAAGAGATGCATCGGGTTACAAAACCAGGTGGCAAAACTGTTGTGATGGAGTTTTCAAAACCTGTCGTGCCTGGACTATCACCATTATATGACTTCTACTCATTTACAGCACTTCCATTTATGGGGAAAGTCATTGCAAAAGATGAGGAAAGTTATCGTTATTTAGCAGAATCAATTCGTATGCATCCCGACCAAGAGACGATGAAGCAAATGATGATTGAAGCTGGATTCGATGAAGTTGATTACAAGAATCTAACGGGTGGAATTGTTGCGATTCATCGCGGTTATAAATTTTAATAAATAGGATTATGACTATGTTTAGCCGCTGGCTTCGGATGCTTAAAATCCACTGGATTTTATTGCGTTACGGTTTGTATGAAACACTTTTCTTTATTCCATTCTTTAGAGTTTTTAAGTTTACCCAACCGATTATCTATCTTTTTAATGGATATAAGAAAACACCCTTGCCAATTCGTGTTCGATTAGCGATAGAAGCGCTAGGCCCTACTTTTATTAAGTTAGGGCAAGCACTTTCGACTCGTAGGGATCTTCTCCCTGACGACTATGTTGATGAACTTATTAAGTTACAAGATAATGTTCCACCCTTTTCTTCTGATATTGCGATTGCAATTATTGAAAAATCATTAAAACGGAGCTTGTCTGATCTTTTTTTATCTTTTGAGGAGATCCCACTTGCGGCGGCTTCTATCGCACAAGTACATACGGCACATCTAAAAAATGGAGATAAAGTTGCTGTTAAAGTGGTTCGTCCCAATATCCAAAAAGTAATTTTAAGAGATATTGGATTGATGGCGGCATTTGCATCCTTAATGGAAAAATACCTAAGTGATGGCAAGCGTCTCCGACCTATTGAAGTCGTTGCTGAATACAAAAAAACGATTCTCAACGAACTTGATTTAACAATTGAAGCGGCAAATGGTGCTCAATTAAAACGAAATTTTGAAGGCTCTAACGAGATGTATATTCCTCATATTTATTGGGACTATACCCGAAGAGATGTGATGGTAATGGAATTTGTAACTGGCGTTCCTGTCGATCATGTTGATGAATTACGTTCGTTGGGGGTGAATATTCCATTGCTTGCGGAACGGAGCGTTGAGATCTTCTTTAAGCAGGTTTTTGTGGATAGTTTTTTTCATGCGGATATGCATCCGGGAAATATTTTGGTTGACGTAAATTCCCCCAAGGATCCGACCTATATCGCTTTAGATTATGGCATTATTGGTTCTTTAAATGCAGAAGATCAGCATTATCTTGCAAGTAATTTTCTTGCATTTTTTAATAGAGATTATAAGCGAGTTGCAGAATTACACATTGAATCAGGATGGGTACCAAGCGATACCTCTATTGTCGAATTCGAGACTGCGATTCGAGCGATTTGTGAACCGATTTTTAATAAACCTTTGAGTGAAATTTCTTTTGGGGGATTTTTACTCTCCCTCTTTCAGGTTGGAAGACGGTTTAATATGATTGTTCAACCACAACTCGTACTTCTACAAAAAACACTATTTTCAATTGAAGGGATTGGGCGTCAATTGTATCCTGAGCTAGATCTATGGAAAACAGGAAAACCGTTTTTAGTTAAATTTGTACAAGAACGTAAAGGCGCCAAAGCAACTGCTCAAAAGTATTTAAAAAACATGCCTATTTGGATCGATCAGTTGCCTGATTTTATTAAAAATGTAGGAAGAATTAGTGAAGTACTCTCTAAGCAAAATGGGCAATTAGTATTGCCAGAAGAGCTTTTGAAACAGTATGAAAAGAGCAAAAGAAAACAGTCGGATCGGGTTGTTTTTGCGATTATTGGTGCGACTCTATTTTTATTGGGAGCATCTATTTGGCACCAAGTAGAGAATTGGATTATTGTTGTTTTAATGATAGTGGCAATATTTTTCTTTATTAAATCGCTTTTAAAAGAGTAAAGTAGGGTAGGCGCTAGGCATTTTATTATATATAATGACTATTCGTATCATATTTATTTCGTTCGAAAAACTGATTTTATAAGTATAAAAGAGAGTGTTATGAAGAAAATTATTTTAGTTATGATGTTGGTAATCGGTGTTGCATCCTTTGGAATGGCTGAGGATATGGGTAAAGTTCAGAAAGCTAGGCAGTCAATGTTTCAAGTAGTAGGTTGGGATATGGGAATATTGGCGAGTATGGCAAAAGGAGAAAAACCTTTTGATGCACAAACTGCTGAGAAAGCAGCAAAAGGAATGAATGCAATTGCAGAATCATTATCAGGGACATTCCTCGAAGGTAGTTATGACGGTAGTAAGGTAAAATCTGATATCAATACAAAACAGGCACTCTTTAAAGAGAATTTAAACGCTTTTGTAAATGAATCAAAAAACATGGTTTCTGCAGCAAATACACTTGATTCACTTAAAGCTCAAATGGGTAAATTAGGTGCGACATGTAAAGCATGTCATGATAATTTTAGAACGGAATAGTCAATAGTCTGATTTATGTAAGGTAGGGGTGACATGTTAAAGAAATTTGTTTATTGCTTTGTGCTTTTACTTGGTGTTTTGTCAGTTTCACAAGGGCAAGCGAAAGAGGTGAGAATCTACAATTGGACTGATTATATTGATCCTGAATTGATTGAGCAATTTACCAAAAAAACTGGAATTAACGTTATTTATGATACATTTGATAGTAATGATGTTCTTCTTGCAAAAAGTTTAACAGGAAATTCAGGGTATGATATCGTAGTTCCCTCCGACTTTACAGTTGCTTACCTTATACAAGCAAATCGTTTGCTAGAGATTGATCCCTCTAAACTCACAAACTATAAAAACATTTGGCCCTTTGTTCAAGAAAGGTTAACCGAATTTAAGGGCATGAATGAACATTCTGTTCCCTATTTTTGGGGAACAACAGGGATTGCATATGATGCTAAAAAGGTAAAAGAATTGGTACCTGATGCACCTTTGGATTCGTTGGAGATTTTAATGAATCCTAAATATGCAAGTAAGCTTGCAAGTTGTGGTATCTATATGGTGGATAGCCCAAGTGAAACGGTTCCTATATTTAATATGTATCTAGGTATAGCACCTGAATCCACTAAAAAAGAGGATTTGGATCGCTTAAAAAATGTATTGAAAGAAATCCGTCCTTACATAAAAAAAATTCACTCTTCTGAATATATTTCTGCACTTGCAAATGGTGATGCTTGTCTAGTCTTAGGTTGGTCTGGAGATGTGTATTTGGCAAAAGCAAGAGCTGAAGAGGCTAAAACAGATGTAGATATTCAGTTCTTTATCCCTAAAGAGGGTGGATTGATCTGGTTTGATCAATTTGCGATTTTAAAAGATTCAAAAAATATAGATGAAGCGTATCAGTTTATTGATTTTATGCTTGATGCTAAAAACAATGCACAAGCTGCTAATTACGTAGAATATGCAACGTCCAACGAAGCTGCGTTTCCTTTTGTTAGAAAAGATTTGATTGATGATCCAGTGCTTTATCCTAGTAAAAATGAGTTGAGTAAAATTCACATCAAACAACCGTACACTCAGGCAGAACAGAAAAAAATGACTCGTTTCTGGATGGATTTTAAAAATCTTAAATAGGTTGAGAAGGTAACATTATGGATTTATTAAGAAGAGAAGAGTTTTTAAATATTCTGCTGAATCATCAAGATTCAGAACAAGACTTTATCGCTCGTGTTAAATTTGAAGTTACTGCGAGAGATAATGATGCAGTTACAGGTGCTTTACTTGATTATTTTATTTTCTCAGATGAGAATAATATTGAAAATCGATATGACCTTGTAAAAGAGTGCATGACTCTATTAAGTGATGAATGGTTACTGTTTTTTTATGATGCGTTAGAGAGTGGTATTTCCCCTGTGACACCCATTCCCAAGAATAATATGAGTCTTTTAACTGAAGATGTCCAAGGAACATTTGAATTTATTGATAATCCATATCTATAAGACCAAAGAGAGAAATTGATGGATAAAATTAGAGTGCAGTTGAAATGTGCAGACTCAAGATTAATTGCAGGGATTGATCATGTTTTTAAGCATAGCGGAAATGGGTTCTATGAGTTGTCTTCACATGGGGATATAGAGCTTATTGATGGTGATTCAGTGGAAGGGATTCAGTTTTTAAAAAAAGGGGTGAAGCCCGAAAGTGTTATTTTAACCGTTAATCCTCAAAAAGTAGATCATGCTTTTATTGTAAAAAAACCAGTTAAAACACAAGAGCTCTTAGATACTTTGTTAAAGGCATTTGATGTAGTTAAGAAAACAAAAGAAACCTCTTCTAAAGACGAGAATAAGATAGATAAAACCCCTGTTGGTAATCCTTTTGCCAAATATACAGAAGGGAATTTTAATTTAAATAAGAAACAGGATGTTAATCTCTCGGATCAAAATATCGACGAAGCTCAGAATACAAAAATGTCTAAAGATCTGTTTAGAACAGATTTTGAAAGTTTGAAGAATTTAGTATTCAGTCATAATAAAATTATTAGTTATGATCATGAAAAATATATAAGTCAGGAAAAATATTGTGGCGTTGTACAAAATATAAACTTTGAAGAAGAAACAGATGTTTCACATCTCTATTTTCAGTCAAATAAGTATCTTTGTGGATTGCTATTAGCAATGCAAAGACAGCAATGTGATAAAAAACAATTGTTTTTATTAGAATTTGAAGGTGATATTGTTTTATCTTTTTCTGATGGTATTGTGTTGACTAGCCTTTCTGAGGAAAGTTTGAACTTAGTGTCACTAATGCCGGTAGATTTATCCGCAAGAATAAAAGAAATTAAAAGTTTAGAAGAGATCAAGAAAACGATATTAAATATTTCAACACTGTATAAGGACGATTTTAGGAGTTTTACTGCTAAATGTCTATTGTGGACTTCAAGGGGGCGGTTAATTGAGCATACCTCAATAAATTCACCATTAGGATTGATGAAGAAAACTGTAGACATTCCAAAAGATTTAGAACTTCCTTTTATGGATGAAATACAAAGTTTATGGAGTCATCGGAATGTTTCTATAAAAGAGACCTTTGATTTATTACATATAGATCAACGTTATATTTTCTCATTTTACAATTTATGCTACGCATATGGTTTTTTCTCCAATGCATCTTTGCAAAATAGTGGATTAGAAAAATCAGATTTAGATAGTTTGCTAGATGAACTTAAAAAATTATAAGTGGTTATTGCAATGGAACAATTCAAAATTTTATTTTTAGGACCAGTGAACTCTGGAAAAACTACCGCAGTAAAAACATTATGTGGCGACTCATTTATATCAACAGAAGAGAAAACGACGGATAATGTCGTTCTTTTGAAGAATAATACGACTGTTGCGATGGATTATGGTGTTTTCCCCTTTGGTGAAAACAAAAAACTTCACGTCTACGGAGCACCTGGACAAGTAAGATTTCAATTTATGATTGATATCCTTTTGACGGGATGTTTGGGTACGGCCATTCTTATCAATACTAAATTGATTTCTTTAAATGAATTGAAAGGAACTCTAACCCAATATTATCAATTTGTAGATAACATTCCAATTATGATTGCTTTGACTCATGTTGAAGATCTTACAAATGATGAAATTAACGCATATATTAAAATGATACAAGATTATGGGATTGAATATGGTAGTATTACAACACTTGACCCTAGAAATAAAAAAGATGTTGCATTGTTAGTAGAGAAATTAATTATGAAGATTCATAGAGGCTAGATTTTATGGAAAAACAATTCTACCTGACGGTAACTCCATTAGGTGCCTTACATGCGGTAAAACCAACATCCTTCAATCAAGTAACTAGGTCTGTTCTTCTGATGTTGTTGAGTTTTGAAGAGAGTCCACTTTTAAGTGATGAGTTAATGTTAAAACTAACTGGATTTGACGAAAAAAATTTGAAACTGGCGCAAGCAATATTCTATCAGCTTCAAACGCTGCACTATGTGCAGTCTGAATTTGAAACTGTGAAAATGCCATCATATAAGTTAGAAACAGATTTAGCGTCTATTTTAGGTCTTCTTTCTAGCATGGGGAAGTCATTGCTTACTGATGAAATGGGTTTTGCAATGGGTAATTCAGGATTTTTGGATAATCAAATAGATGAAATCGCGGCGACGAGTACTAAACTGGCAGATGTATACTTAGAAAATGATGAAATTATCTCATCTTGCATAGGTCATCATCATAGCAGTGTAGGGATTATGAATTACCAAGGAATGAATCAATTGGGTGTATTTGTACTTGATATTGGGGGGTCCAGATTTACTTTAACAATCTTAGGAGTTCCTTTTTTAAATCAAAAAACTTTTAGAGATTTAGTTTGGGTGTTAGTATATCGTTATGGTAGTAATGATTTGACTATAAATAAACATTAAAGATTGTAGAATTAAGGAAGAATATTATGCGTGAAGAGGTATTAAACTCGATTCTAAGTGAATTAAATGGCACATCTGCTGAAATTGAAGCATCAGCTATTATTTCTACCGATGGTTTAATCATGAGTTCATTATTGCCAGCAACCATGGATGAAGATCATGTTGGTGCAATGAGTGCGGCAATGTTGTCCTTAGGTGAAAGAATTGCTAAAGAGTTGGCTAGAGGTGAGCTAGAGCAGGTTTTGGTTAAGGGGAAATCCGGTTATGTGATTATGACATCTGCAGGTACCGATGCAGTTCTTTCTGTATTATGTAAATCAAATGCAAGGCTTGGGCTTATTTTCTTGGATATTAAACGTGCTTCAGAAGCAATTAAGCCAATGCTTTAATTTTTTTATGGAGTCACGTAAAAGCCCGCTTTGTAAAAAACGGGCTTTTTTTATATTATGGGGTGAATAAACCATTAGTACGAGAAAGGGTATGGAAAAAAATATTATACAGAAATCACTTATAATTTTAGGCTCAGGTCCTGCAGGATACACTGCAGCTCTTTATGCAGCACGAGCAAATTTAAAACCTGTGTTAATTACGGGGATTCAACAAGGTGGTCAGTTGATGACGACGACTGAAATTGATAACTGGCCAAGTGGGCGAGAGGGGTTAACAGGTCCAATTTTAATGGGAGAATTGCAATCTCATGCAGAGCGCTTTGGTACAGAAATTATATTTGATCATATTGATAAAGCGTCTCTATTAGAAAATCCTTTTAAGCTAGAAGGTAGTAATGGCATCTATTTATGTGATGCTTTAATTGTTGCAACAGGGGCTACCGCTAAATACATAGGGCTACCTTCAGAAGAAAAATATAAAGGGAAAGGGGTTTCGGCTTGCGCAACGTGTGATGGCTTCTTTTATAAAGATCAAGAAGTTGCTGTTATTGGAGGGGGGAATACCGCAGTTGAAGAAGCGCTTTACTTGAGCAATATTGCATCAAAAGTTCATTTGATTCATCGAAGAGATTCTTTTCGCGCAGAAAAAATTATGCTTTCTAAACTATATGAAAAAGTTGATATGAATAAAATTGTGTTACATCTCAATTCCGAATTAGATGAGGTACTTGGAGATGATTTTGGTGTAACAGGTGTAAATATTAGAAATAAAGTGGGAGTGCTATCTAGAATTGATCTCAAGGGTGTATTTGTTGCAATAGGGCATCAACCTAATACTTCTCTTTTTGAAGGGCAACTTGATATGATCAATGGTTATCTCAAGGTTAAATCTGGATTAAGTGGGGATGCGACTGCCACTAATATTCCAGGTGTGTTTGCATGTGGAGATGTAATGGATTCGGTCTATCGACAGGCAATTACATCCGCAGGTACTGGATGTATGGCCGCTTTAGATGCAGAAAAATATTTAGATTCTCTTTCTTAACTAGGAGGGTAATATGCACTTTAGAACAATAGATTCAGTTGATTTAAAAGATAAGATCGTTTTTATTCGAGAGGACTTAAATGTACCAATTCAAGATGGAAAAATAACCTCAGATGCTCGTTTAGTCGCTTCTTTAAAAACAATTCGATATGTTCTTGATCAAGGTGCAGCTGTTTTATTGTGTTCTCATCTAGGTAGGCCTGAAGAAGGAGTTTTTCAGTCAGAGTATAGTTTGGCTCCTGTTTCAGAATGGTTGTCGAAAGCGTTATCTAAAAATGTCCCATTAGTGGGAGATTGGATTGACGGAGTTAAGGTTCAATCTGGAGAAGTTAAGCTTTTAGAAAATTGTCGTTTCTTGATAGGTGAAAAGAAAAATGATTCTGAACTATCAAAAAAAATGGCAAAACTATGTGATGTCTATGTGATGGATGCCTTTGCGACAGCACATCGTGCTGCAGCCTCAACGGTAGGAATTGCAGAGTATGCAGATGTTGCGTGTGCAGGATTCTTACTTTCTGAAGAAATGAATGCGCTAGGTAAGGCATTGGTTTCTCCCAAATCACCAATACTTGCAATAGTAGGTGGTTCAAAAGTTTCTACAAAATTAACAGTATTAAATGCACTTTTAGATAAAGTAGATATTCTGATTACAGGGGGCGGAATTACAAATACGTTACTGTTATCTCAGGGGTATAATATTGGAAAGAGCTTGGTAGAAGAAGAATTGGTAGAAGATGCTAGATCTCTTATAGAGAAAACTAAAAATCAGGGAAAAATGCTTCCACTTCCTGTCGATGTAGTGGTAGGGAAATCTTTTGATTTAGGTGCGGAAGCAACCGTTAAGAAAATAGAAGATATATCCGATGATGATATGATTATGGATATAGGTCCTGAGACGATAAAAATGTATTGCCATTTGATTGAAAAATCGAATACGGTAATATGGAATGGCCCTGTTGGTGTTTTTGAATTCCCGCAATTTTCTGCAGGAACAAAATCATTAGCTAAGGCAATTGCAGAAGGAAATTCATTTTCACTAGCAGGTGGTGGGGATACTGTTGCGGCGATAGAGCAATTTGGAGTTGTGAATGATATTTCATATATTTCAACAGCAGGCGGCGCATTTTTAGAGTATTTAGAAGGTAAAACACTTCCTGCGATCGCAATGCTTGAGAAGAGAGCAATATAATATAAGAAGGAACTAAATGAGTGATGAAATTCTAATCAATAAGACGCCTTACGAAACTAGAGTCGCGGTCATGAGTGATGGTGTTTTGCAAAAGATCCTTATTGAAAGAACAGATCGAAAATTACTAGTTGGAAACATTTATAAAGGCAAGGTTGCTAGGGTCTTGCCAGGGATGGAGGCGGCTTTTGTCGATATAGGATTAGAACGCGCTGCATTTTTGCATGTGAATGATATACATATTGCTAATTCACAACAAAATATTGAGCAAGTCATTGAACAAGATGATTTTTCCGAAGAGCTGGTAGACACGACGAGTAATGATGATGCAATCTCTCAATCAAAAGTTGATATCACTCAGGTGCTGTACCAAGGGCAAGAAATTGTTGTTCAAGTTATAAAAGATCCTTTAGGAACGAAAGGTGCGAGAATTACTACTCAAATTTCGATCCCATCTTGTT
>CAZBKP010000002.1:0-30782 GCA_964492525.1 uncultured Cardiobacteriales bacterium | reverse complement strand
AAACTTGCAAAGAACCCTTTAAACCCATTTGGCATGATTCCGCCATAGCTCCACAGATTACTTAAGCTTGCTTTAAACCCATTAGGGCTTACAAAGCCAGTAAGAACAAGATAAATACCTACAACGATTAATAATAGGATTGTTCCAATTTTTATAATAGATAGCCAAAATTCGATCTCACCAAATAATTTGACGGATAGAAGATTAAAGAGCCCCAGCAGAAAAATAGTAATTGCACCAGGCATCCATAATGGGATATTGGGCCACCAAAGTTGCATATAACTTGTAATTGCGACGATATCTGCAATGCCAATAATGACCCAGCAAAACCAATAGGACCAGCCGACAAAAAATCCTGCACGAGGTCCAAGAATATCCGCAATGAAATCAACAAAAGATTTATATTTGAGATTAGAGAGAAGAAGCTCTCCCATCGCTCGCATTACAAAAAAGAGAAAAAAACCGATAATGAGATAGGTCAGAATAATTGAAGGTCCTGCTAGTGCGATGATCTTTCCTGCACCTAAAAACAATCCTGTCCCTATGCAACCACCGATTGCAATAAGTTGTATATGGCGGTTTTGCAAACCGCGCTGAAGCTGAGCTTTGTTACCCATAATCTTTTCCTAAATCTATAATTAATCTTTATGCTAAAACGTTATCTAGCGCATTAGTAAAAGTCGATACCGTTTTATCAATATTATTGAGTTTATCTAAGCCAAATAGTCCTAGCCTGAATGTTCTAAAACCTTCAGGCTCATCACACATTAACGCAACACCAGAAGCAATTTGCAGTCCTTGCTCTTTAAATTTTGCACCATTACTCATACCTACATCAGGCGTATAGCAGACAATAACACCAGGAGCTGCAAACTCATCTGTCGCTACACTTTTAATTCCTCTTGATTTGAGTTCATCTCGAACTTTTTTTCCTAATTCTGCTTGTGCAGATTTTAGCTTTTCAAATCCGATTTGACCCGCTTGCTTCATCATTTCTAGATTGTGTTGGATCGCATCCGTTGGCATAGTTGTATGATAAGCGTGAGCACCTTTCTCATAAGCCTTCATAACATCTAACCAACGATTCAAATCACATGAGAAGCTTGTTCCTTTTTTTGTTCTGCTTAAATTATATGCTTTTTCATTTAATAAAATATAACCACAGCATGCATATCCGCTCCATCCTTTTTGAGGCGCACTAATTAGAACATCAACGCCTGTTGCTTTCATATCAACCCAAGCACAACCTGAGGCAATACAATCAAGGACTAGAATCCCACCTACAGAGTGGACAGCATCAGCCATTTGTTTAATGTAATCATCTGTAAGCATCATTCCAGATGAAGTTTCAACATGTGCAGCACAAATAACAGAGGGTTTTTCTTGCTGAATCGTTTTAACTAAAGATTCGATTGGATAGGGTTCAAATGGCGCATCTACACTATTTGTGACGGTCTTAGCTTTAAATACGACTTCTTGAGAAGTAATGGATCCTGCCTCAATAATTTGTGACCATCTATAACTAAAAAATCCATTTCTGACAATAAAACATTTCTCATTCGTGATGAATTGACGTGCAACTGACTCCATAGCGAAGGTTCCGCTTCCAGGGATAATCGCGACATGATCTGCTTTATAGACATCCTTTAATATTTGAGAGAGCTCATTCATAACGCCATTAAATTGATCTGACATATGATTCAGTGCATGATCAGTATAAACAACAGAATATTCGATTAGTCCTTTATGACTCATGATAATAACTCCTAAATATTAACTACAAAATGGCTATAAAATTTAAAAATACGGATGTATTTATCTATCAATTAAATATACAAATAGAATTAAAGCAATAAAAATCCGTTATTATCAACAATATTTTATGAATATAGATATCATTGCACTATTGCGCTTTTATAAAACTACCAAATAACTACATTTCAAGATTAAAAGATTTCTAAGCTAATTTTAAGGTGATTTACACACGAAAAAGATATGCCGTACCAAATAAACGAAGATGTTTAAGGAAAAAAATTGATAAATTATGTATCATGCAAAACGAGTTTTTTATTAGTAGGTTTTTCATTTTATGTCCACTTTTTTTATTACCTGTGCGCAAGGATTAGCGCCTTATGTTGTCGAAGAATTATCTGCTTTATCCATACAAAGTGAAATAGATGCGACAGGTGTTCGGTTCGAAGGTGGGCTCAAAGAGGCCTATCAGGCGCTGCTATGGACACGATGTGGTTCTCGAGTTCTGATGCAGTTAAAAACAGGAAAAATGAAAGATCTTGATGATTTGTATCATCAATTATCAGGGTTTCCTTGGTCAACTCACATGAGTGATCAACAAACATTTGTAATTCATGTAACCACTAAGCGTGCACAGCATATCCATACACAATATGCATCCCAGCGTGTTAAAGATGCCATTGTTGATTATTTTGATATGACAACAGGAGGGAGACCTTCCGTTGATAAAGAGATGCCCAATTTTCGTTTCTATGTGCATATTTTAGGGAATGACTATACGCTCTATATTGATCTAAGTGGTGAACCACTTCATAAACGTGGGTTTAGAACTGAGCAAGGCGTTGCACCGATAAAAGAAAATTTGGCAGCGGCACTTTTATATCGTTCAAAGTGGCCAGAGAAAGCCAAAGCACAACAGGATTTTATCGATCCTCTTTGTGGGGCGGGAACCATTCTGATTGAAGCGGCTTTAATGGCGCGAGATATCGCTCCCGGTCTTTTTAGACGTTCTTTTGGATTCGAAAAATGGCGATTGCATGATGCACATTTATGGAGTGAGTGCGTAAAGATAGCAAAGTTTCGAGCGGATCAGGGAGAGAATCGTTATCAAGGGAAGCTGTACGGAATTGAGCGAAATGCGCGCATGATTGGCATTACAAAAGCCAATGCGGATCGTGCGGGTGTCCTTAAAAATATGCAGTTTTCCCATCAACTTTTCCAGAATTTTAAAAAGCCCGAGGGATTGAGTAAAGAAGGACTGATTGTCACAAATCCTCCTTATGGTGAACGATTAGGGGAAAAAGAAGAGCTTGTTTCAACCTATGTTGAGCTCGGGGATTGGTTGAGAAATTATGAGGGGTTTGATGCAGGAATTATTACCTCTGAAATTTCTCTTGGAAAGCAGATGGGGATCCGAGCAAAAAAGGTCAATAAATTTTATAATGGGCCTTTAGAGTGTGTTTATCTTCAGTTTGTGATTTCCTCTGAATTTTTTGTAGACCGAAAAGCCGCAGAAGAGCGAAAAGAAAAGAAAGATTATACTGAGTTAATGGCGGAAGGTGGCGAGGACTTCCTAAACCGTTTGACAAAGAATCGCAAGAAATGGGAAAAATGGGCAAAGCAAAACAATATCATGTGTTATCGACTCTATGATGCAGATTTGCCTGAATTTAATGTTGCGATTGACCGCTATGGGGATTCATTGGTGATTTATGAATATAAAGCGCCGAAAACCATAGACCCTGAAAAAGCAGCTGCACGGTTGAATAAAGTAAAACAGATTGTTCCGATTGTCTTTAATGAGCTCAAAAAAAATGAGATTCATCTAAAAGTACGTGAGCGCCAAAAGGGGCAAAATCAGTATGAGAAAGAAAATGATGCAAGGGATCTTTTTACGGTTTCTGAAAACGGTGCAAAATTTTATGTCAATCTTGTCGATTATTTAGATACCGGGCTCTTTTTAGATCACCGAAATGTTCGTAAACTCATTTTTGAGGAAGCGAAACAGAAACGCTTTTTAAATCTCTTTGCCTATACGGGAACCGCAAGTGTTTTTGCTGCATTAGGGGGGGCAAAAGAGGTTGCAACTGTTGATATGTCTAAGACTTATTTAAGATGGGCAGAACGTAATTTTGAATTGAATGGACTCGCTTCCAAATCATATGAGTTCATCCAAAAAGATGTGTTGGAGTGGCTTAAGAATCAAGCAAATTATGTTGCGACGTTACCGCTTATGAAAAAACGAGAAGTACGATATGATCTTATTTTTATGGATCCCCCTTCTTTTTCAAACTCAAAAAGAATGGAAGATGTGCTAGATATACAAAGAGATCACGCTCGGTTGATTGAAGATGCGATGATGCTGCTCACAAAAGAGGGTTCTCTTATTTTTTCTACCAATCTTCGTAGTTTTAAATTAGATGAATCTTTATTGGAACAATATGCTATCAAAGATATTTCTAAGCAAACCTTGCCTGAAGATTTCTTAAGAGATCCGAAAATTCGACAATGTTTTATAATAAAAAATAAATAACTTTATTATTTATTTAACAATAAAAACGATTTTGAGTTAATATATTGGTGCATTTATGCAAAGAAATTATTACAAACATTAATAGTGTAATGAATTAGGTTCGATTATGGGAATAGATTATAAAAAATACAGCATTGCAGAACTCGAGACAATGGTCTGTGATATCGGTCGAGAAATTGAAGAGAGGAAAAAGGTTGAGGCAGAGTCGATTCGTCAAAAGATAGAGAGCTTGCTTCAGCAGTCTGGTCTTAGAATTGATGATGTATTTAGCGAAAAAGAGATTCTAAAAGTCGCAAAGGTTCCTGCAAAATATCGTCATCCAACAAATCATTCTCTAGAATGGAGTGGTCGTGGAAAGATGCCTTTATGGATGAAAGAGTTTGTGGATAAAGGTGCTCAAAAAGAGGATTTCTTAATTAAAGAAGTGGATCAGAATTTGCTGTAAGCATGATTTGCCAATCGATAGAGATTGGTAATAGTTTTTGGTTAAATAGATGGTACTGCACATTCTCAATATGATTGGGAATAAAGATTGATAAACTTTCTGATTCTAACTTAGTAACATAAAGATTTCCTTGGGATAACTTTCCCAAGGCTTTTTGTGTTGCCATATCAAAAGAGAGTGAAGATAACCCCGATAGGCCTTGTCCCGATGCTTTTAAATAAGCCTCTTTCATTGACCATAAGAAGAAAAAAGCATTGATATAGTTAGGGGTTTGATGGAGCCATGCACGTTCTGACTCTGAAAATGTTCGGGCTTCTAGTCCCTCAAAGTTTCGTCGAGTTTTAATCGTTTCAATATCTACCCCTAGCGGAGCGATATCTCCGATCAAAAGAGCAATACTGCGATCCGTATGGCTTATGTTAAAGGATATGGGTATGTCATTATTAAAAAAAGGTTTACCATGCACACCATATTCTATCTTGGGAACTTTAGGGAGATTAAAAAAATGAGAGAGCGCAAACGAAAGCAAACTGCGGCTTAGTAGATAATTCTTTTTGCGTTTCTCGGAAAACTGGGGGGTTATATAGTGCGGATAATGAATAGACGCCCATTCAATATTTTCATCAGTAATGGGCATTACTATTAAATGAATCGTCATTAAAATTGTTGCTCTTTAGACCAATAGACTTCTTGGCAATCGCTCAATTTTCCAATTTTTCGGCCAATGACGAAGAAGTAGTCGGAGAGACGGTTAATTAACGGAATAAGCGTAGGTTCAATAGGGGAGCACTCATCAGCGCTTACAAGAATACGCTCAAGTCGTCGTGTCACGGTACGGCAGAGATGGGCGTGACAGATGGGGAGGGAGCCAGAAGGCAAGATAAACTCTTTTAAGGGAGGAAGGTCTTGATTATGCTCCGTGATCCACGCTTCGAGTCGTTCAATGGTTTTTGAGGTGATTCTATTATATTCAGGGCTTGCAAGCGTTGCTCCCATTGAGAATAGAATATGTTGAATCGTGATCAGCTCTTCTTTTAGCATTTGGCAGGAGTCGGGCAGAGTCGCCATTAAAAGTCCAATATTTGCATTAAGCTCATCAGTTGTTCCGAGTGCATGAATAATTTCATGGTTTTTTTTGACGCGCACCTTTGCAGAAAGACTGGTTTCTCCTTTGTCCCCTGTCCGTGTAACGACTTTAGAAATACGGTGTCCCATAATGATCCTTTTATCGTGAGTAACTGAGGAAAAGGCCTAAAAAAATAGTCGCGCCTACCCAATTATTATGAAGAAATGCTTTAAAACAGCGATATCGATCATGTGTTTTTACCAGCTGAATATGATAAATAAATAGAAAAATGACGCCACATAATGCGATCCACCAAAAAATGGATAATGAAAGATATAATCCAAGAATAATCATAATGATAATCATTATGATTTGCATGACGATAATAATGTAATAGTCTTTGTCCCCTAATAGTTTCTCAAATAGAAGTGCGCTTGATTTGATCTCTATCGATTTATCATCTTCTCGATCGCTCATTGCATATTCGGTATCATAGCAGAGCGTCCATAACACATTAATGGCAAAAAGTAGGTAGGCTTCGAGCGGAACAAGCGATTGGATTTGCATAAATGCCATTGGAATACCAAAGGAAAATGCAATCCCTAAATGTGCTTGGGGAAGTGCATGATAGCGTTTTGCAAAAGGGTAGGTAAGCGCAATAATAAGGGCAGGAATAGAGAGTAAAAGTGTATTTAAAGATAGGAAAAGTGTGAGGCAAAATGCGAAAGCTAAAAAGAGTAGAAGCAGAGAGATGGCTTCGTTTAGGCCAATTTTATTAGCAGCAAGTGGGCGCTGTTTTGTCCGTTCTACATGAGGGTCAAATTCACGATCGGCAATATCATTTATAATGCATCCCGCAGAGCGCATTAGAAATACGCCGAGCATAAAAATAATAACCGTAGAGAGTGGTGGGTGACCCTCTCCTGCAACCCAAAGCGCCCAAAGTGTAGGCCATAATAGAAGCAAAGAACCAATGGGTTTATCAAACCGAATGAGCTCAAGATAGTAACGAAAATGTTTTAACGTCAGCATAGGATAAAAATAAAAGAGGCGAGTCGTTAACTCGCCTGATTTGTTTTGTAAGAAATATTATTTTGCAGCAAGGAAGCGTTTGTTCACTTCTGCCCAATTCACAACATTCCAGAACGCACCGATATAATCTGCACGAACATTGCTATATTTTTTGTAGTAGGCATGCTCCCAAACATCTAATCCTAAAATAGGCGTTTTACCTTCTGTTAAAGGAGAGTCTTGGTTTGCAGTTGATGTAATTTCCAACTTTCCATCTTGAGTGATGACTAGCCATGCCCAACCTGAACCAAAACGAGTTGCTGCCGCTGCTGCAAATTTCTCTTTAAAACTTGCAAAGCTACCAAATGTAGCATCAATCGCAGCTTTGATTTCACCCGTAGGCTCACCGCCTGCATTGGGAGCCATCACTAACCAGAAGAGTGCGTGATTTGCATGACCGCCACCATTGTTGCGAACAGCGGTACGGATATCTTCAGGTACGCTATTAAGATCTGCGATCAAATCTTCAATAGATTTGTTCCCAAGTTCAGGGTGCTTTTCGATAGCTGCATTTAAGTTATTCACATAGGCATTGTGATGCTTATCGTGATGCAAATGCATGGTTTCTGTATCAATGTGTGGTTCTAATGCATCATATGCATAAGGTAAATCAGGTAAAGTATAAGCCATAGTAAACCTCCAAATCATTATTGTGTTGAATTCATACTTCTAAACAAGTATAGCAGACTCTCTCTTACTCTCACATATCGTTAAAAAAATTAAATCTTCTCTTCCACAATGTCAATTGCTTCTAAAACATCTGTAGGGGATAGGTCTGCATTGAGTAATTTAAAGCTCTCTTGAGGACTTGCCGCGATTTCGGCAACACGTGTTAATGCTTCTCGATCTGTTTTATCGACATTGAGCGATTTTAATTTAGAAGGCAACCCAATTTTATCGTAGAAGGGAATAAGATTACGAATCTCTTCAATATCATGGGTATAAGCTAGTTGAACCAAAATTCCATAGGCAACTTTCGCACCGTGAAGCATTTCATGTGTTGACTCAATATAAGAGAGCGCATTGTGGATAGAGTGAGCGCCCGCAGTCCGACCATAATCTGCTGCAAACCCACCGACAGTACCTGCAAGCGCGATAATGGTATCTGCAATTCTGCCAAAGGCCGCAGAAATTTTCTTTGTTTTAAGTGCATTGAGAGCAGCTTCTGAATCATTTTTCAAAATACTATAAATCTCTTTTGCACTTGCGATCCCAAGGCGAATAGATGCTGTTTTTTGATCATCACTGAGATTGCGCGTTAACGCCTCAATCTCATACCATTTTGCAAGGGTATCACCAATTCCTGCAATCATATAATCACTTGGCGTGGTGAGGAGTAAATTCCAATCCACAAAGGTAACATGTGCACTATTGACGAGATAACGAATAGAACGAAATGTTCTATCGGGATGATAAACTGCGACAATAGGAGCATAAGGCGCACAGTTGGAGATGAGTGTCGGAATCATGAAAAGATCTGCATGAAGGGTTTCAGCACTCATCTTTGCAGTATCCAATAGTCTTCCGCCACCAATAGCGATAATCACATCGGCCTCTTTGATCTCAGCGGCCAAGCGATCACTATCTTCTTCACTTGCGGAGCCGTTGTAGACGAACGTTGGGTAATCAAGCTTTTGATAATGGTTGCAGAAAACTTCGTAGGATTTATGCCCTGTAATGACAACGATTTTTTGGTACCCATTAAGGTAATCTTTAAGTTGAGGGAGAACATTTTCTCCACTCACGTAAATATTAGCACCTGGACGAATTTCTTTAGCTTGATTCATTAGTTTTCCCTTATCAAAACTTGGTTAGTCAACTTGGAGATATTAACGCTTTTATTTAAGTTATTCAAAATAAAGCATCGAGAACTAGGCGTTCGGCACAAACCAGTGGGCGGGTTTAATATGATTTTCAATATCTTTATCCACACCAAGCACCATAGCAAATAATGCCATTCTTGCAGGAACACCCGCATCGGATTGCCTAAAAATTGCAAGACGAGAATCCGTGTCTAAATCATTGCTGAGATCATTTGCATTCTCACGACTATCTCTTGGAAGTGGATGAAGAATAATGGTATCTTTTAACGCATATTGATTGATTAATGCTTGGTTAACTCTAAAGTTAAGTTGAGAAGTTTTACCCTCTTCACCGTCAATAAATCGCTCTTTTTGGATTCGTGTTGCATAGATGATATCGCTCCCTTGGATGCCTTCTGCAAGTTGATCGGTAACGATAATTTTATGTCCTCTGCTTCGAGCAAACTCAGTAATGTTTTCTGGCATTGATAAGAAATCGGGAGAGACGAAAACAAAGGTAAGATTATTATAAAGTGAAAGCAGTTTGACAAGAGAGTGCACGGTTCGTCCGTATCGTAAGTCTCCAAGCATGGTGATACGGGCGCCATCAATTGATTTATTTAGTTGTTTGAATTCACTATAGATTGTATAGGCATCGAGTAGTGCTTGAGTCGGGTGCTCTCCCGCGCCATTTCCACCATTGATTAAAGGAACATTCGTCGCACTTGCCATTTTATAAATGGCCTCTTCTTCAGGATGACGAACGACCATCACATCGAAATATCCAGAAATTACACGAGAAGTATCTTCGATTGATTCACCTTTTACAATGGATGAGAAGGAGACTCCTGTTGTACTCGAGACTTTTCCCCCGAGTCTCATAAAAGCAGCGTCGAAACTTAATCGGGTTCGAGTGCTTGCCTCAAAGAAAAGGCTTCCCATAACGGCACCTTCAAGAACATGGGTGTGGGCTTTTCCTTGTGCAACAGGTTTTAAAATATCTGCGGTATGAAAGAGTTTAGATAAAATTTCAAGATCAAATTGTTCGCTAGAGAGAATGTGTTGTCCAACTAATGTTTTCATGGGATACCTTATGCCTAATAAATTGCCCGAAAAAAACCGCCCATTGAGGGCGGCCATTATTTTTTATCAAATATGATGCAAAAAAAAAGCATCTATTCGATGCTTTTTGAAAATTAACGACCGTATTTCTTACGGAAGCGATCAACACGTCCTTCTGTATCGACAATGTTTTGCTTGCCAGTAAAGAATGGATGTGATTGAGAAGAAACTTCAATCTTGTAAAGAGGGTATTCTTTACCGTCTGTCCAAGTTGTTGTTTCTTTAGTGCTCACAGTTGAGCGCGTTAAAATTGCGAAATCGCTTGAGCTGTCTTGAAAAACAACTTCACGATAGTTTGGATGAATATCAGCTTTCATAATAAAACCTATAAAATTAAAATTCGTGTGTAAAACCTTGTTGTCAAGGTGTCTATAGCTAAATTGGCTGATTATTTTATCAGTTTGATAAAATTTAAGCAACCATTAGCGTTTCATCGCATCAAAGAACTCAGTATTTGTTTTAGATTCTTTCATGCGCTCAAGAACAAACTCCATAGATTGAATCTCATCCATAGGATAGAGAATTTTGCGGAGAATCCACATTTTCGCTAAATCTTCAGGATCCGTTAAGAGCTCCTCTTTACGAGTGCCTGACTGATTAATATCAATAGCTGGGAAAATTCGTTTTTGGGCAACGGAGCGATTTAGGTGAAGTTCTGAGTTACCGGTTCCCTTAAACTCCTCATAGATGACTTCATCCATTTTAGAACCTGTATCAACAAGTGCGGTGGCAATAATGGTTAAACTTCCCCCATTTTCGATATTACGCGCGGCACCAAAGAAGCGTTTAGGGCGGTGGAGGGCATTGGCATCCACACCTCCTGAGAGTACCTTTCCAGAAGAGGGAACCACCGCATTATAAGCACGCGCCAAACGAGTAATGGAATCAAGAAGAATCACGACATCACGATTATGCTCAACGAGACGGCGGGCTTTTTCAATGACCATTTCTGCGACCTGAACATGACGGACAGCGGGTTCATCAAATGTTGATGCAATCACGTCTCCACGAACTAGTAAACGTTGCATCTCCGTCACTTCTTCAGGACGCTCATCAATCAAAAGCACGATGAGATAACACTCAGGATGATTATTTTCAATGGATTGTGCAATGTTCTGAAGCATCACAGTTTTACCTGTTTTGGGAGGTGCAACAATAAGGCTACGTTGTCCTTTTCCAATTGGAGACACCATATCGATTAAGCGAGCTGTAATATCTTCACTTGACCCATTACCCCTCTCCATTTTTAAAAGTTGGTTTGGATGGATCGGAGTTAAGTTTTCAAAGGCAACCTTGCGGTGAGAGTTTTCAACCGGTTCATAATTAATGGTATCTACTTTCGCAAGGGCAAAATATTTTTCATTATCTTTAGGGGGGCGAATTTTTCCTGCAACGGTATCGCCTGTACGTAAATTGAATTTACGAATCTGGGAAGGGCTGATATAAACATCATCAGGGCCGGCCATATAAGAACTATCAACGCCACGAAGGAATCCGTAGCCATCATTCAAAATTTCTAATACGCCATCTCCTGAGATTTCTTCGCCATTTTTGGCTTGTGCTTTTAAAATTGCAAAAATAACATCATGTTTCTTTGCTCGAGCTAATCCTTCGAGCTTCATTTCGTCTGCAATGCGAATTAATTCCGCCGCAGGCATCTGTTTTAAATCGGTTAAATTCATAGATAGTTAAAGTCACTATTAAGATATAAGGATATTAAGAAAATCAACAAATTGTGATTTATGTTGATATAAATACAATGTGTTTGTATAAAGTCTTTCTTATTGAGATACGACTATCCGAATGGACGCGAAGCCTAATTTTAAAGGCTAACGTATCTATTTGCAATTTTTATTTTGAATAAAAGAAAAACACTTTGTTTAAAGCGTTTTAAAATGGAGAAATATTGTTGCCTTGCTAAAAAGGAATATCATCATCGAAGTCATCAAAACTTGGCATCGCTGTATTGTTGGATTGGGATGATTTTGCCTGGCTGTTAAACCCACTATCCGGTTGTTGAGAAAAATTATTTTGTGGTGCAGATTGATTAAATCCTGAGTGATCTGAATTCCCGGCCTCATTGCTACCTTTTCGATCTAACATCTGTAGCGTTCCCGTCATATTGACAACAACTTCAGTTGTATAACGGTCTTGTCCGTTTTTATCCTGCCATTTGCGTGTTTGCAATTGTCCTTCAATATAGACAAGAGAACCTTTTCTAAGATATTGTCCTGCAATTTCCGCTAATTTTCCAAAAATCACAACTCGATGCCACTCTGTTCGCTCTTGCTGTTGTCCTGTTTGTTTATCTTTCCAACTTTCTGAAGTTGCGATTGTTAAATTTGCTACAGAGTTGCCATTTGGCATTAAACGAACATCAGGATCTTGCCCTAAATGTCCTAATAATATGACCTTATTAATACCTCTTGCCATTATGGTCTCCTTTATAAATATTCTTGAAGCAACATACTATACGATATTTTGCAAAAATTCTCACGTTTATGATTTGACCTTAAAAGATGGGATTTTTAATCTAGAAAGTTGTGTTTTTACTCTCTCAATTTCAGAGGGGGCATAGGGGCCAATATGGACGCGATAGATTGTCTGATTTGATTTATTTTTAGCTTCTATGATTTTTGGGTTAAGGCCATGACTTTCTAATATTGTGCGTTGATTAACTGCTTCAGATTGCGAGAGGAAACTTCCAGTTTGCAGGACAATAGTGGCAATATTAGAGGTATTTGTTTTTTTAGGTTCTGGTAGTTTTTGCTGTTGTTTAACAGCCTCAGATGTTGCAACGTTTACTTGTTTTGCTAAGCTTTCTAATATAATCGGAGGTGTCATCGGCTGTATGTTGGTTTCCTTTTTTGCTGCTTCCAGTTTTTCAAGCATCATTTCTAAGGCTTCTCCACCTGTTTTTTCTTCTCCATTAATGTAAAAAGTTCTCTGTTCAAGCTGAGTATAGAAATTATATTCTTTGATAGGAGGACGTTTGCTCTCATCTAGAGGTTTTACTGGTTTTCTTTTAGGTTTATCAACAAGTTTTGTTTTCTCATCCGACGCTTTGGGCGTTTTTGATGAAAATTTATGATAGATAAATGAAAAAAGAGAAGAAACGACAAGTAAAATAACCGCAATAATAACTAAGCGAGATAAAAAAAAGTGTGCGTTGGTTGTCTGCTCATCTTTTTTAAAAAAGATGAGCTTCTTTTTGGCTCTTTTTTTTGCATGTGCTGGAAGTTTAGCCATACATTACATTTTCTCTGGTGCAGAAAGACCTAATAAATAAAGTCCATTAGCAATAACTTGTTTTGCTGCGCTAAGAAGATAGAGTTTTGCAGATTGGAGTTCGTGATCATCAGAAAGAATTTTGATTGTTTTTCCTTCCTCATCCTTAGCATTGTAATAACTGTGTACAGATGCGGCGACTTCTTGTAAATATGCTGCAATAAGGTGTGGGGCATTATTTTGTTTTGCGGAGATAATCATTTCTGGGAGTCGAGAAAGATTTCTCATTAATTCATATTCATGTTGTGATGCTAATCGGCTTAATGATTCAGTAGATACTACTCTATCAATTTGGGTTGTTTTAGCTCCTTCTTCAAGTACAGAACAAATACGCGCATGAGCATATTGAACATAATAAACTGGGTTCTCAGAAGATTGAGACCGAGCAAGGTCAATATCAAATTGAAGTTGAGAGTCAGGTTTTCTCGCAACTAAAAAGTAACGGGTCGCATCCTTTCCAACCTCATCAATTAAATCTCGAAGCGTAATATAATCACCCGCTCGTTTTGAAATTTTAACTTCTTTTCC
The DNA here is from genome assembly GCA_964492525.1 of uncultured Cardiobacteriales bacterium. Lineage (GTDB taxonomy): Bacteria > Pseudomonadota > Gammaproteobacteria > Cardiobacteriales > Wohlfahrtiimonadaceae > Wohlfahrtiimonas. The sequence continues at coordinate 17,175 of CAZBKP010000002.1, read as the reverse complement.
ATTTCGAAGAACCATGACCATTTGATGTAGAACGTAGTCTGGCCATCCTTTAGGAATACCCATTTTAAGTGCTTGAAGCCCAGCTCTAACACGAGCAATTGTACCGTGATGATCCGATCCTTGTTCATTTACGACATGCGTGAATCCTCTCTCCCACTTGTTTTTATGATAGGCAACATCTGGAAGAAAATAGGTATAAGTGCCATCTGCTTTTCTCATGACACGATCTTTGTCATCACCAAAATCTGTGCTTTTTAACCAAAGTGCTCCCTCTTTTTCATAGGTAAACCCGTTTTGAGTTAATTGTGTAACAACAGCGTTAACTTCTCCTGATTGATAAAGAGAGGACTCAAGAAAGAAAACATCAAAGTTAACATCAAAAGCTTGTAAATCTAAGTCTTGTTCGCGACGTAGGAATGCGACAGAAAATTCTCGGATATTTTGGAGGTCATTAGGATCTCCGTTAGCAGTTATGCTGCGATCATCTGCAATGACAGTTTTTTTATCTAAAAAATCTTTTGCAATGTCAATTATATAGGTTCCTTGGTAGCTATTTTCAGGCCATGTGCTATCTTCTGGCGAGAGTCCATCAATTCTTGCTTTAACAGAAGCAACAAGGTTGTCGATTTGAGCACCTGCATCATTGTAATAAAATTCTTTTGTGACTTCGTAGCCATTTGCTGTAAAAATACGTGCAAGAGAATCTCCAACAGCAGCACCTCGTCCATGTCCTACATGAAGAGGTCCTGTGGGATTGGCAGATACAAATTCAATTTGAACTTTAGTTCCTTTGCCATATGCGTTATAACCGTAGTGTTCTTTTATATCGTGAATACGATTTAGTTCATTAAAATATGCTTTCTTTGAAAGTGTGAAGTTAATAAAACCCGCACCTGCGATTTCAATATTTGCAATGTGTTCGTTTTTTGGCATTGAAGCGATGATTTTTTCAGCAATCATCCGAGGAGCCATTTTTAACTCTTTCGAGAGCATCATTGCTAAATTACTTGCAAAGTCACCATGAGAGATGTCTCTTGTTCGCTCAATGCTCTGACTGATCTTGTTTATATCAATAGAAAGATTCTCAGACTGCTTAAGCAAGGTAATCGCATCTGTAAGCGAGTTTATAATAATCTGTTTCATGGTAATGCGGACTTTAATGTTGATTGAATTTGGATAATAAATTTTGCATTTTCTCTTCGATGCTTTGAGAAGAGTTTGAGCTTTTGTGTTCTGCAGGTTTGGATTTAATTTCGATCGAATCTTTGGGTTGCTCTGACTTTTTCTTAGTTGGATTCTTTTTGGTATGTGCCGTCTTTTCAGGTCTCTTTTTTTGAGAGAACTGTGCTTTTTTTTCTGCAAGCTTTTGTGCTTTCTCTGGCTGGTGAGTTTCTAACCATTTTTCAATTTTTGCAATTTCTTCTTTTGCTGCTATTTTTTGTTCTTGAGTAATTTCTTCTGCTAGAGAACCATCTAGATTAATTCTATGTGTCGCAAATAGAATAGCTCGTTGATAACGTAACTGCCTTGTATAGTTATACATTGCCGTACGTAACGCGATACTATTAAATCCCCATTCTGTCATAATAGGAAGTAATGATTTATGTAATCCAATCGCTAAAGGTACGGTTTTCCCTTCACCTGCCTTAGGGAAAATTAACGGATATTCTTGGGAAAGTTTTGCAAGCAATTCATTTGCCATTTGTCGCTTTTGGCGTGCTTTCTCTTTTTTATTAGCATTTGAATCTTCAGGTTGTGATGCATCATTCAATGCGGTTGTTTCGTCGTTTAAGGTCATCATAAGTTTTAGTAACTGAATAGATTAAAAATAGGTGTAAAGCATATTATTGCTTGCATTAAAAGCGTACAGTTTATTATATCTCTAAAATAATTGCATTACTCTTGAAGAATTCTTAGTATAATTGTCCCAAATTTATTAATTACAATTCATTATTAAGGACCTTTTATGGCACGTAATTCGAAGCTATATATGATGTTTTCGCTATCCATTCTATGTGTTAGCTTGTTTAGCTTTGGCAATGCACAGCAAAAACAAAGAAAAGCATATGCCGACAATGTTGCGTTAGTCGTTGATACGGAAGTAGTGACGCGTCGCGAATGGAATTCAGCGCTTGCTCAAGCGCAAGCTGAAATGCGTGGAATTCCTGCATCAATGCGATTATCTGGAGAAGCTCTAAAAGAAGAAGTGATTAAACAACTCGCGATCAATAAAATTTTAGGAAAAGTTGCCCAGAATGTCGGGATTCAAATATCTGATTTGCAAGTGGATCAGGCAATTGCGGATATTGCATCAAGGAACCGTGCTTCAGTAGCACAGTTAAAACAATATTTGACTGCCGAAGGTGTCTCTTATGACAACTTTAGAGAAAATATTCGTAAGCAGATGATGATGGTGGAACTTCGCAACGGCTTAATGAGCAATGTGCGTGTGACAAAAGATGAGGTTGCTGTTTATATGCGATCGAATGAATTCGCTCAAGTTAAAAATGAGTTAATGAAACAAAAGCGCCCTAATGCAAAGGTCCAGCATATTTTAGTTCGAGTGAACAATGATATTTCGGAAAAAGAAGCACGCTTAAGGATTGACCGACTTCGTGAACGTCTCGCATCTGGAGAGTCTTTTGAAGAAATTGCAAGTGCACAATCACAAGATCCAGTCTCTGCTGCAAAAGGGGGCGATTTAGGATGGGTTTCTCCTGGTCAGCTAGTGCCTGAATTTGAAAAAGTAATGCTATCTTTACCAATAGGTCAAATTAGCCAACCTGTAAGAACGCCATTTGGCTATCATATTATTAAAGTCAATGATCGTAAAACAGGGATTGTAGATGAAGCCCAACTTGAGAATATCGCTCGTGACTTCTATTATCGCAAAAAGGCAGCGCAACAATATGGTATCTGGCAAGATAAAATGCTTGCAGATGTTTATATTGATCGACGAATCTAAGTCAATCTTTTGCCGATGAATGATTATCTTCAGCTTGTGCGTCAGCAAAAGGCGCGCAAGCGGTTTGGTCAGAATTTTTTAGTTGATCTTAATATCATTACAAAGCTTGTTCAGAATATTGGGCTTAAGCGAACGGATTTAGTTGTAGAAATAGGCCCTGGATTAGGTGGATTAACGCGCCCAGTTCTTCAAGAAGTTGATTCCATTACCGTCATAGAGTTAGATAGAGATCTGATACCAATACTAACCGAACTATCTCGTATCAACATTATTAATAAAGATGTTTTGACGGTTGATTTTCGTGGTTTAAAACAGGATAAGCAACAACTCAGAGTTATTGGAAATCTTCCCTATAATATTTCAACGCCGATTATATTTCACTTACTTACATTTTGCGATGTTATTAAAGACATGCATTTTATGTTGCAAAAAGAAGTCGTGGAACGAATTACGGCAACACCTGATGATTCAAATTATGGACGTTTATCTGTTATGGTACAACGTTACTGTAAAGCGGAGCCTTTGATTTTAATCCCACCAAGCTCATTTGACCCTGCGCCTAAGGTAATGAGTCAATTTATGCGTTTAACTCCTTATGAAAAAGATCCTTTCGGTATCCTTTCTGATGAAAATTTTTATGATGTTGTTAAAACAGCGTTTTCCATGAAACGAAAGACATTGAAAAATAATCTGAAACCATTAATGACTGAAGCTGATATAGAACAGTGCGGCATTGATCCTTCAATTCGTGCTGAAAAATTATCTATAGAGGATTTTACGTGTCTTTCAAATTTCCTTGTGAATAAATAAAAGAGATAATCCTGATGGCAAATGAAGGCGAGATCTTAGGTGTAGTTGATTTAGGTTCTAATAGTTTTCATCTTGCCATTATTCAAGAAGATAATGGACGGTTAGTCGTCATTGATCGTATTAAGTTTATGGTGCAATTAGCTTATGGATTAACGGAAGACAAACAAATTCTTCCAGAATTCCGTGAACGAGCGCTTAATTGCCTTGCTCAGTTTGGAGAGCGATTGTCGGGATTGAATCGTAAAAATATACGAGTTGTTGGAACAAATACGCTTCGACTACTTAAAGACAAATCTTTTATCAAAGAAGCAGAAGCACGTTTAGGAACGACGATTGATATTATTTCGGGTAAGGAAGAAGCTAGATTAATTTACTTAGGTGTTATTCAGTATATTGATTTTATCTGTGATCGTGTCCTAGTGATAGATATAGGTGGTGGAAGTACAGAAATTATTCTTGGAAGTAAATCAAAAATTATTGAGTCGGCAAGTCTAGAAATAGGTTGTGTTAGCCTTTCTAAACGTTTTTTTTCTGATGATAAAATTAGTAAGAAGAATATTCGGGCAGCTGAATTCTATATTGAACATGAATTGCTCCCAATTCATGCTTTAATTAAGGGAGATTTGTGTCAGGTGCTAGGGGCATCGGGGACAATACAATCTCTCCAAGAGATGATCGTGCAAGAAAATCTGAGTGAAGAATACGTTACGTATGAGAGTTTGGTGCAATTATTAAAACGATTTACCTCTCTTGGAAGCGCAAAGGCGATCGCATATCGTTTTGATGTTTCAATGGAACGAGCACGCGTCATTTGTGCAGGATTATTAATTCTAAAGTATTTACTCAAATTATTGAATATTTCTCAATTGCAGGCTGTTGATACAGCCTTGCGAGAGGGAGTATTATTGGATTTGCTTGGTCGGATTCATAAAGAAGATATGCGAGATCTTACGATTGAAAGTTTAGTTCATCGGTTTGGTGCAAATCTAGACCATGCAAAGCGAGTTGAAACAACCGCACTTTACATGGCAAATAAAATTATACTAGAGGATAATTTGGCAACGGCGCCTTTGCGTTATTTGACTTGGGCTTCGTTATTGCATGAAATAGGGCTCTCTATTTCGTATCATCGCTATTATCGTCACAGTGCATATTTAGTAGAGCATGCTGATCTAGATGGGTTCAGCAGGCAAGATCAAAAAATTCTAGCTAGAATTCTATACAATCATAAACGCACTATTAATTTGGATGACTTTGAGTATCTGCCACCTTTTGCATTGATTTTATCTCTTATTTTAAGATTCTCTGTATTGCTTCACAGAAGTCGAGAGCCTTTTCCTTTGCCTGAATTCGATTTTAGTTATGAAAAGCAGACATTGAAATTTAAGTTTCCTCACGGATGGCTTGATGCACATCCACTTGTGCATCAAGATTTTATTGAAGAGACAAGGTGGTTAAAAGAGGCTGATTTTAAAATCCATTGGGAATAGTTTTTGTGATGATAAAGTCAGGCGTAATCCCTGATTCTGTAATGTATTGCATAGGATCTTTTTCTCTAAGGAATCCATAATCTGCCATGAGGGCGGTTTTCATACCAAAAGTATTTCCTCCCAAAATATCAGTATGCAAGGTATCCCCAACCATTAGAATTCGTGATGCAGGCTTAAAGCCAATTCCTTTAGCAATTTTTTCTGCACTGATCTCATAGCAACGCTGAAAAGGCTTCCCAAAGAATTCTAGCGTAGCATCTGTGTGATCACTAATTTCAGCAGCATATAATCCGGGCTCTTTTGTGAAATGTGTTTCTAGAGGGGCACATACATCAGGATTAGCAATTAGAACAGGGCGCGGATTATTTTTAAGCGATGCAATCAATTTTTTCTGTTTTTCATCATCCCAATTTAATGTACCTAAAAATAGAAATCCATCGACAAGGTCGATGTTGTCCTCAGATAAATAAGTATTATTCGCAGGAATTGTATGCATGTTGTAATCAGGTGAAGAAATTACTCCCCAAGTTTTATTTGCTTTAGAAATAGGGTGGTTTGCGATTTGGTCTTCTAAAGCATCTCGGGAAGATGTAACATTTTCAGGTGGAATAGAATCTCCCCAATTAGGGTAGCGTTTTGCATTTTGCATACTTGGAAACGATGCGGCATTGGTAAGAACAAAAGCAGGTTTGCCTTGTTGAACTAATGTATTAATGATTGTTGGCATCTCAGTAATGGGCTCTAATCCTATATTTAGCACCCCAAAACCATCTAATAAAAGTGCATCAAATTCATCGGCAATTTCTAAAAGAGAGTGAATAAAACGAGGCGTTTTACTTTTAGGAGTAGAATTTGGGAATAATTTCTTAGGTGCATAGTAATGAAGATAGGTTTCCCAATTTTTTTTGAAATCTGACATGAAGGCATCCTGATAAATAGATACAATAGCGACTGAATATCCTACTAAATAATTTATATTTTATGAAGCTTAAAGTACTGCATCGTCATTTTTTATCCTATGTTATTCCAACCGTATTGGCGATGTTTATCAGTGGAGTCTATCAAGTAATAGATGGTATTTTTGTTGGAAATTATGTCGGAGAAAGTGGTCTTGCGGGCGTCAATATGGGGTGGTCTTTTATTGTTCTCTTTTTAGGATATGGACTTGCCGTTGGGGTGGGGATTGGAAGCCTATTTTCGATTGCGTGTGGAGAGGAGGATATCCGAAAAGCGAAAATGATTTTAGGGCAAGGTGGGGTGTTGATCGTTCTTCCTAGTATTATATTAGGAATTATCATGTACTTATCGGCACCTTTTCTTGTCGATTTTATGCATGCTTCAGATGAAACACGTGAATTTGCAATTGAGTTTATTCAGATATTTTCCATAGGCGCTGTTGGTATTGTGGGAAGTATTGCTATGCCATTTATTGTCAGGAATTTAGATAGTCCTAATCGAGCGACTTTGTATATGGCAATTGGCGCAGGAATGAATATAGCTGCATCATTCGTGTTTGTAGTTCTGTTTGGATGGGAAATTCGAGGTGCAGTATTTGCGAATATTATTGGTGAAACAATCGCAATGCTATTAGGGGTACGTTTCGTGTTTAGTAAACATAATGAATACACCCTCGTTTTGAATGATTTTATCCCTAAATGGTCTTTGATTAAGCAAATATTGATTAATGGCAGTTCAGGCTTTTTTATGTATATATACGTTGGATTCATTATGTTGCTCCATCAGAAAATGCTAATTAAATATGGGAGTAATACTGATCTTGCAATCTATGCGGTACTAGGATATATCATGACAATCTACTATTTAGTGGCAGAAGGAATCGCAAATGGCTCACAGCCGATCATGAGTGAACTCTATGGGAAACGTAACTATCATTCTCTCCGAGCAGTTGTTCGTATGACGCTATTATCTTGTTTGGGAGTGGGCGTTTTTTGTACATTACTATTGCAGATTTTCCCTGGATTCTTTGCTAATTTCTTTTTACAGTCACATGATATTGGATTGCGTGATCATACGGTTCGCGCGATCCATATCAATTTGTCTCTCCTCTTTTTAGAAGGAATATTTGTGGTTGCGGCTATGTTTTTTGAATCATTAGGTGAAGGTATTAAAGCGCTATGGATTACAATACTTAATCTCTTGTTACAAGTTCCCTTTCTATGGATATTACCGAAATTTTTAGGGGTTGATGGTGTTTGGCTAACAGCACCTATCGCATATGTAGTATTATTAATGCCAATAGGATGGATGATGTTAAGACGTTATCGCTCCTTACAATATGCTAGAGATTTATAAGGAGCTATATGCATTTTCAGGATCTACGAGAGTTTATTGCTTATTTAGAGCAAAAAGGGACATTAAAGCGAATTTCAGCAGAAATTAGTCCTGATTTAGAGATGACTGAAATTTGTGATCGTGTATTAAAATCAGAAGGTCCCGCACTCTTATTTGAATCTCCAAAAGGGTATGATATCCCCGTTCTTGCGAATCTATTTGGTACGCCAGAACGCGTGGCAAATGGTATAGGTGAAGAGCGTGCTGATGCATTGCGAGAGGTTGGGCATTTGCTCGCTTTTTTAAGAGAGCCTACCCCACCTGAGGGATTTAGGGCGTTAATGGAGCAATATCCTGCGCTAAAAAAAGTGTTGGCAATGCGTCCAAAGCGAATGAATTCCCCTCCATGCCGTGAACATATTTTAGAAAAAGATGAGGTTGATCTTTCTAAGTTACCGATTCAAAAATGTTGGCCAGGAGATGCCGCACCATTAATTACTTGGGGGCTAACCATCACCAAAGGGCCTCACAAGAAGCGACAAAATATTGGAATTTATCGCCAACAGGTTATTGGTAAAAATCGTATTATTATGCGTTGGTTAGCGCACCGTGGGGGGGCGCAAGATTATCGTGAGTTTCGCCTAAAATATCCCAACGAACCTTTTCCTGTTGCCGTAGCAATTGGGGCAGATCCCGCAACTATCATTGCTGCAGTCACCCCCATTCCTGATACGCTTTCAGAGTATGCCTTTGCAGGCTTGTTAAGAGGAAAGAGAACCTCGGTGACGGCTTCACTTGTTTCAAAAGATCTCGTTGTTCCTGCTTATGCTGAGTTTGTGTTAGAAGGATTTATCTATCCTGATGACATGGCAGAGGAAGGACCTTATGGAGATCATACTGGATATTATAATGAGGTGGATCAGTTCCCTGTGATGACCGTTGAGCGAATAACTCATCGAGATAACCCTATTTATCACTCAACCTATACAGGTCGTCCTCCTGATGAACCTGCAATTTTAGGTGTGGCTCTTAATGAGGTATTTATCCCTTTATTGCAAAAACAATTTCCTGAGATTGTTGATTTTTATCTGCCGCCTGAAGGATGTTCCTATCGAATGGCTGTGGTTTCGATTAAAAAACAATATGCAGGACATGCAAAACGTGTCATGCTTGGAGTATGGTCATATCTACGACAATTTATGTACACAAAGTTTGTTGTCATTGTCGATGACGATATCAATTGCCGAGATTGGAAGGATGTTATTTGGGCAATTACAACACGAATGGATCCCTCAAGAGATACGGTAATGATTGAAAATACCCCTATTGATTATTTAGACTTCGCCTCACCGATTTCAGGACTTGGTTCTAAAATGGGTCTGGACGCCACCCATAAGTGGAGTGGAGAAACCGATCGTGAATGGGGAACGTCGATTGTTAAGGATCCTTCTGTGACTAAGCATATTGATGAAATATGGGAATCTCTAGGACTATGAAACGATCATTAAAACAAAAAATTGCACTGACCTCATTAATCGTAGGCATTATTGTTATTCTTGCTTCTGCTCTATTGATTATTGCTGCAAACCATAGCGTAAAAAAGATGTGTAAAGATAAATGTTATGATTCTGTAGATGAAATTCCTCATCGAAAACTGGCACTTGTTTTAGGCACAGCACCGAGATTATCAGATGGGCAGACAAACTTATATTTTAAATATCGAATAGAGGCTGCTGCGCTTTTATTTCATACAGGAAAAGCCGATTATATTTTGGTTTCTGGAGATAACAGCCGCAAAGATTATGACGAAGTTGGCGAAATGAAAGAAGCTTTAGTAAAGCTTGGTGTTCCTGAAAACAAAATATATAAAGATCACGCAGGATTTAGAACGTTAGATTCTATTGTTCGCGCTAAAGAGGTTTTTGGAGAAACTGAGCTTATTATTGTGAGTCAGAAATTTCACAATGCACGGGCACTTTATCTTGCCAATAACTATGGAATGGAAAATGTGATTGCTTATAACGCAAGAGACGTTTCAGCATATTATGGATTTAAAACTCAGGTCAGAGAAAAGTTAGCAAGAGTTAAGGCGATGCTTGACGTGCATTTATTTGATACACAACCGAAATTTCTGGGTAGACCCATTGTTATTGAATAATGATGGGATCGTATGAGTGACTATTTATTTTTCATGCGCCTTTATTTTCCTAATTTAATTTCAAGCTGGATTTCTTTTGCACGCTTTTCAATAGAATCCCAATCTTTGTTTTGTATAAGTTTTTTATCTACTATCCAACTTAAACCACAGCCAATGACTCTATCAGTTCCAAGATAGCTTTGAATATTTTCCAAGGTGATACCACCGGTAGGAATTAATGTAATGTTTTGGTAAGGCGCTAGGAGTGCCTTTATCATTGCAATACCACCCGATGCTTCTGCAGGAAAAAATTTTAGAAGGGTTAGGCCTTCATTTAATGCCATTTCTATCGCAGTAGGGTTATTAACGCCTGGAATAATAGGGATATTAAGTGATTGAGAAGCATGAATCGTTTGAAGGTTTGTTCCTGGTGATACAATAAAATCCGCTCCGCACTGTTTTGCTCGATGGGCATCCTCAGCATTTAGAATTGTACCTGCTCCCACAATGAGATGTGGATACTTTTGTTTAATAGCGGTAAGTGCCTTTTCAGCAATGTCAGTTCGAAAAGTGATCTCAATAATATTCACATGGTTATTCACAAGGATATCCGCAAGCAGAACTGCATCTTCTATGGTGTCAATTACAATGACAGGGATGATTTTCTCTTTTGTAATTGTTGAAATGAGTTGGGCATATGTTGTCACAGAATATCCTCACATGATTCTTTGTCTAGATAGCTATTATATTCAATAATCTTCGCTATAATATAGCGCTTAATAAAATTTGATGAATTTAAGGGGAAATATGACACAATCAAATATCACAACAGAAACGGTAGCTGTTAATACTCCAGTAAGTAGTGTCAGTGAAGTTAAAAAAGCAAGCTTTTGGGTTAGCCAATGTTTTATTATTCTTGCAACGGTTTTAGGGGTGTACTTAGCTGCGACTCAAGGATTCAAGCAGGCAGTACAGTTTGAAAATATCGTCAGCCAAAAGAATGCTTATTATCTCCAAAAGTCACTTAAAAATGAGATGACAAACAATGTTGCAGAAATTGAGAGCTTTCTGAAAAAAGCGAAAGAGAGCAAAGATCCTTGGGCAGTTTATCCTCTAAATTACTCTCTATTTATCTGGAACAATATGCTTGCATCCCCTACTTCCTTGCAATTAAGCCCAGAAGTACTATTCACAAGTGAAAAATTTGTAAGTAGCTTGCAAAAGAATTATGAAAAAGCAACGACAGGGGCGCAAGAGCAACGTCAAGCAGGGATTAAGGCACTTGAGGGATTAGTTGAACTTGCCAATACCAAAATTCTTCCTGAACTTAATAAAAATATTAATGAAATTGATGAACAACTCAAGCGACTCAACATTCAATTATAATTATGGATAATCGACCACATTTCTCATGGAGTAACACACTCGCCTATATTGGAGCTATCTGCTTTGCTTTAGCGTTAGGATATGGGTATTTGTGGTTGTATCACCCTATTTCAGCAAATATCCCTCTGAAGAGCATTCAGAGTGGGCTTTATATTTATAAATATCGCTGGATAATCTATGCAATTATTTGTGGAGCTCAATTGCTTTTATTGCTTGTGGCTGCTTTGCGAATCAGAGCCATGCATATTCCCATGTTAATAAAATATGTGCTCTATCTTTTACCGATAGGATTTATTCTAGGAGAAGTGTGGCTTCAATTTTCAATCGTGAGTATTTGGAAGAGTCTGAATGTTCCGATTGATGAGGGTGCTTATGCGATTTTCCGCTATATTCAAAAATTTAATATTTTCACTTTAGCGGAAGGTATTTCAAAACTCCCTGAGGGCGTGATGTCTCTTAAAGCACCCAGTTATCTTATGATGTACTGTTATCTCATTCTCTTCTTTTGCATTCTTATTGTCCCCTCTGAGAGAGCAGATTATCGCCCTCACATCCTCCTCTTCAGCGGTAAATTAATCATGATAGGGATCACAATTATTGCCTACGTTTGGAGTGCAGTTATACTCTATCAGCATATGATTGCAGAGGATCCATTCGCCTTACTTGAGAGTTTAATGGCATTAGGAAATCCCTAATGGTTCAATCGCGTTTACTATTAATAGTCGCGATTACATTTGTGGTATTTGCACATGCTATTGGCATTTATTCAATCATTCATATGAGCGACGATAAATTAAAAGCGACCTCGCTGAAAGGACAACTTGGCGTCACGCTCACATTTGAGATGATTGAACAAGAACTCTATGAGCCTGAAATAGTTGAAGCTCCAATGGATGCTCCAGAGATCATTCAAATAAATACAGATTCTTTAGGGCAACTTAGACCTTCTGCTAAATCTGTCAAACTCGCAAAAGTAGGAACACCCAAGAAAAACAAAGTTCCCCCTTCTAAACACTCCTCAAAGAAGAAAGAACGTAAATCTACGAGTGCATCTCCCCAAAAAAAAGAAGGCTCAAATAAGTCTTCAACCCAAAATAAAATAGGACAAGGTCAGCAAGGTATGGGTTCAGGTCGATCTTCTGAGGCAGGCTTTGGCTTAGGAAGTGGAAAGAAGTCTGTACAAAAATCAATTGATCGTTGCTATCCTCTTATTTCTATACGAAGAGGAGAAGAAGGAACGGCTCTGCTCCGTGTCCATTTAGGAACAAAAAATAACGTCACATCCGTTACATTGATAAAATCTACCGGATTCTCACGGCTCGATCAATGTGCGATCAAAGCTGCAAAAGAGGCAAAGTATGAGAGCAAACTTGTGAATGGTAAACCCGTTGAGAGCTACTATGAATTCCCACTTACCTTTGAGCTGAAAGATAGAAAATGAAATACGCACTTGAAGTCTCCGCCCTTTCTGTCAAAGGCGTACGCAATGATCGACTTAAATCGATCTCATTTTCGATTCCTGAAAAAGCAACCGTTGCCATTATTGGCCCGAATGGTGCGGGGAAAAGCACCTGCTTAGAGGCGATCCTAGGATTAATTCCCGCACAATTTGAAAAGATCATGCTCTATGAGCACAATATTCAATCACTTTCTCGGAAATCACGCGCACAATTGATGAGTTATGTGCCTCAAGTACAACGCATCCCTCAAGTAACGCTCTGGGAGTGGTGTTGTTACGCTCGCTTTCCCTATCAAAAAATGGGATTCATGATGAGCGATGAGGATATCAGGATGATTGAAAACGTTTTAAAACAAACAGAACTCGCCTCCTATAAAAATACTCGGCTGTGTGATTTAAGTGGTGGAGAGCGACAACGCGCCTATATTGCTGCCGCATTGTGTCAAGAAACTCCGCTTTTATGTTTAGATGAACCGAGTAATTTTTTAGACCCTAAACAGTCTCATGATGTTATGGAGCTCATTCAAAACAGTGCAGAAGCACATCAAAAAACGATTCTTTGCGTGACCCATGATATCAACCAAGTCTCTCGTTATTTTTCCCACTGTTTAGCTATTAAATCAGGTGAGATTTTCTTCTTTGGGGAAGTTCATAACGTGATTACCACGGACTCAATCTCACAACTTTATGAGTATTCATTCTCTTCAATCGATACACCAGAAGGAGTTTTCTATTGGTAACCACCCCTTTTAAACGCAATTTTCTATTAGTTTGTATTTGGTTAGGCTCTCTTTCGGCGTTATGTATCGTTCCTTTTTTGGGATTAGAGCATTTTTCGATTTCTCAAGTTTTGAATAATGACCAACCGATCATTCAAAAAATATTTTGGGAGATACGTGTTCCGAGAGTGATTACGGCATGGTGTATTGGATGTATTTTGGCAGTTTCAGGAATGACGTTCCAAGCCCTTTTACGAAATGCACTTGCAGAGCCTTTTACGTTAGGCATTGCGAGTGGAAGTGCCTTGGGTGCCTCGTTATATATTCATTTGGGATTGACGTTTCATTTCTGGATTTTTTCAGGTGTCTCTCTATTTGCCTTTATCGGGGCATTTTCCACCCTTTTACTGATCTTTATTGTGAATCGTGATTATGCGCACTCAATGACTCGCCTTCTTCTTGTCGGTGTCATCTTAAGTTTTCTATATGGCAGTATCTTAATGATTTTACAAGCGATTGGAAACCCCAAAGATGCCTATAGAGTCATGCAATGGATGATGGGGTCGATCAGTAGTGTTGGAATGATAGAGGTTATTCCTCTTGCGATGATTACGCTTATCGGAACCTTCCTGATCGCACTCTACACTCCTAAACTGAATTTAATGAGCGCAGGATTTACAACAGCTTTAACACGAGGAGTAAATCCTAATGCGATCTCAATCACGTTATTTATTGTTGTGAGCGTGATGATCGGCGTTGCGATCTCTTTAAGTGGCCCGATTGGATTTGTTGGGCTCATTGTCCCACATGTCATGAGAACGCTGATCGGACAGGATCATCGATATTTATGGATCGGTGTATGTGGATTGGGGGGGGGGCTTCTTGTGGTCTCAGACCTTATCGCACGCTTAGCATTTGCACCCTCAGAACTCCCTGTTGGAGTGATTACAACACTTTTAGGCGCCCCATTCTTTTTGTGGGTATTGCTTAAAATGAGGTAATCGACGCTTTTATCACACTATCTTGTTTATAACTATTTATGAATTATCTCAATTTAAACTGAAAAATAAGGCTTTCTGCACCACAGCAGAAGTTGAATTTTGCAGAGAGTTCGTATCCTTCATCAACTTTTGAAATTGAATGGGTAATTTGGCAGGGATCCGATGCGATCTTATTTGCTTGTTGTGTTAATAGATCTAATTTTTCTTGTGCTAAGGATTCAGTCTCAAAAATGCCTGAATAGTCTGCCATAGATTCTTCATTGTCTATTACGCTACCAACATCTACACAGCAACAAGAAGTTGTTTCATTAATTTTATCTTTATTCAAAGGATTCGACATAATCTACCTCGCTCTTTTCGATTAGGATGTCCCCTAAGTATACGCTTTATCGACTAGATGAAAAAGAAATTTAAAATTCTATCCAATGGCAAATAATGATCATTTTTAATCTAAATATTATGATCCCCTATGTATTTATTAATATTCTTTTAAAGAAGTGAGAATATTGAAAAAATAATTGCAATCATGAGGTGGATTCTGTATTTTGCGGAACTTGTTCAAAATACTAAGAGTAGTTAAATGTCATCAACATTCGTATATAGCAATATTGAAGGGCTCGATTTATCCGCAGATGTCTATCTTGCAACGGGCGAGAATAAAGGAAAAACACTTCTATACATTCATGGTGGAGGTATGGTAGTTGGGGAGCGTAATGATCTTCCAGAAACATATATCAAAATGTTAACAGATGCGGGATATAACCTTATTACGTTTGACTATCCACTTGCACCAGAGGTTGATCTTCCAAAGATCCGAGAAAAATTAGAAGAGGGCATTTCGTGGTTCTTAGCATCACATGAATCTATTGGAATTACACAGCCTGATTATTTTATATTTGGACGATCTGCGGGCGCTTACCTCTCTATCTTGCTCTCTTATTATTACAAAAGCGAACATCAAAAAGGGATTGTTAGTTTTTATGGTTATAGCGACCTTTTGCGGAAAGAGTTTAATGAGCCCAATCGCCATTATTTGCAATTCCCTAGAGCTACATTTTCTCAATTATATGACATGACGAGTGAAGGAATTTTGACCTCAGCATCTATTCAAGAGCGCTATATGCTTTATATCCACTACCGACAAGAAGGATGTTGGATTGATAAAATTCTACCCAATAAATCTTTGATAAGAGAGTATGCACTTTCAAATGAGATGCTTGGAACATTGCCCCCTACGTTTTTAACGGCAAGCGATGCTGATGAAGATGTTCCTTTTTCCGAATCTGAGCGGTTGTTGAACTATATTCCAAAGAGTGTTTTCTATCCTGTTAAAGGATTAGTTCATGACTTCGATAGAGATGATAAGAATCCAGTTTCGATAGATGTTTATCAAAAATTGATTGCTTGGTTGGATTCGTTTTAAAGCTGAACGGTGCATACAAAAAGATCGTTTAGGGCGATCTTTTTTAATTATGATATTGATATTCCAATTTAGGTCTATTTTACTTTTTTCTCACTTTTAGTAAGCACATAATAATCCCCAATACAATAGATATACCAGAAATAGTCAAAGTTCTGGGGAGTAGTATAATCATATAGATATTCCGATCTTCATACAGTGAAGATGCTATCAGAGCTAAATTCCCTCCAATTAAAATATAAGGAATCACCAAGGTGAATACTGTTGTAGGGGATTTTAGATACATAGTTAATGCAAGTACACCAATAAAACCTAACCCAATCACAACAAGGATAAATGAAAATAGGATCACATTGTTTTTATATTCAGATTTATTTTGCGCTTCTTCTTCATCACGTATTGCTTGGCTCAAGCTCTTGTGATTTTCTTCTATCTGCCAAGGAGAAGCGGTATTGGTGTTTTCCCAATATCCAAGTGATTGTTCCTTAGCGATCGCTTGTGCTTTATCATAGACAGGATTACTCTCCCATTCTGGAGGGGATGCCCATGCAAATCCTTTTTTGATTAATTCCAAACCCACGTCTAAATCGTCAACATAAACGGTTCCCGTCAGCCAAATATATTGATCTGAATGCATAATTTTTGAAGAGTCGTTTATTTGTATTGTGACTTCTTTGTCGCCAATAAGATCAATTAAGGCTTGAGTACTCCGATTATCAATTGACCGAAGATTGATTTGATCGCCATCACTATAATAATCTCTCAGCTGCTGATTTACTACATAACCTCTATCATCATCCCATAAACTTCTATCATAGCCTTTGAGCTGATAAAACGTTACAAAATGCGCAATATTTTCACCTTTGATTTTGGTGTAACATTCAAATCTTGATATATCCTTTAGGAAGGATAAATAATCAGGAGTACATTTCAATACTCTAGTTTTTTCTATGGTCTCAATATGTTCCTGACGATCAGAAATCCGATCAGCAAACGAGAAATTCATCATGGATAATGTGATGAATAGATATATAAAGATTGATTGTATTCTTTTCAAAATTGGATTCCTGATGTGATTCAACATATAAAAATGATGAAAGTTTTCTCTCTACTCCTCTTTCTTAATCTCTTTTAAAAGTTTGGTTGCTAATAAAAGCAAAATTCCAATTCCGAGTAATAATCCAACCCAAACTAACCATGTAAGATCCTTGGGTTCTACTTTTACAGGCTCAACAATAGGCACAGGAGTCTTTTGGCTTGTTTTCCCAAGATATGCAATTGGTATGGCGTCAATGGATGCATTACCATCGATCAGAAGATCCACGGAAAGTGAGGCATTTGCCATTCCTTTTGCCCCCCAAGCGAGCGTAAAGGGTGCATTATTTGCACTGTTAAAAATAATCGCCATTGCCTCTCTTTTTGCAATAATCGTGGGTGGAGTATCAATGCTAGCATTGACCGCCTCAAGTTTAAGTTCAGCAATTGCAAGGTCGTTT
>CAZBKP010000001.1:0-37946 GCA_964492525.1 uncultured Cardiobacteriales bacterium | reverse complement strand
TCTCTACCTAAAAATACTTTAAACATAATCCCGCCTTTCGAATTCGTAAATAGAATGCTTTTGGTTAAAGACCCCATAAAAGGGCGTGTAACGAAGTAAATGGTTCCACTATTTTGATAACGTATGTGTCCGTGAAGACCCTCAAGATTATCTAAATTATAAAAACCATGTCCAATAGAGCCTGTTGGGAATTTTCCAGAAAATTCTAAAATCACATCCTCAGTATGAACCAACGTCGTTAATTTTCCCCATGTCGCAATAATTTTTAAAATCTCTTCAAAGTGATCTGCACTGCATTTAGACCACATTTCTTCAGGAAGGCATTCAATTAGTTCAACTTCCGATGCACCCGTACTTTCTGCAAGTGTTTCAAATAAAAGACTTGGATCTTCTTTTAAACGCGCCTTAATTTCTTCTTTAACTTCAGTTTTTAACATAACTTTCTCCTTTAAATATGTTTCAACAATGTACGAGAAATTGCAGAACTCCAAAATCGCCCTGCAATTGTGAGCGGAATTTTTGACATTTCCAAAGATTCAATAAGCCCTTCTTGCTCCCAGTTAGAAAACAGCGTGCTGATTTCCTCAGTTACAGAAAACAAACTTTGGTCTATATAACCAATATCAATTCCCCCTTTTACTTCATCACGTGCAGGCTTTGCTTCAGGCACTTTTTTAAGTGATCCTAGGGGTTTTTCTGAAATTGGCGTATTGAGATAGGTCGCGAGATCACTTTCAATACTATATAAATGCCCTGCATGATATCCACCTGCTCCTGATCCAAAAGCTAAATACGGCTTTCCAAACTTAAGTTGACTGTTATAAATATTTCGTTCTTTATCAGTCGCAGCAAAGTGACTATTTGAAATTTGAGTAAGTCCTTTAGATTTAAGTCGATTGACAGCATAGGCGTAATGTCTCTGTGGTAAAACATCATCTTCAATTAATGCAAACTTCCCCTTTTCAATCATGCGATTAATCGGCAAAGAGGGGAAACACTTAAAGGAGTAGATATCCAACCCATCTAATCCAATTTCCAATGCTGTCTCAATATCATTCATCCACACCTCATCCGATTGTGAAGGTAGACCATAAATAAGATCTAAAACAACAGCCGCCTCATCATAACTAGCTAAATGTTGCATATAACGGAACGCATCTTCACCCGAGTGATGTCTTCCAAGTTTTTGCCTTAGTTCAGTATCGAAGCTTTGCACACCGATTGAAAAACGATTTGCACCCGCACGAATAGCTGATTCGATCTTATCTTCCGTAAAATGAGTTATTCTACCCTCTATTGTGATTTCACATGTTGAAGAGAGCGGAAGATATTGCTTTGCTGCTAAAATCAAACGGGATAGATCATCTGCAGATAATGCAGTTGGCGTTCCTCCACCAAAATAAACCGCCTGAATTTCTCCTCCTTGAGGTCGATTCTCGGCATCTCTTCGCAATTCCTCGATCAATCTATTTACATACCCTTCACCTCTATCCTCTTTCCATAAGTTTTTGTAGAATCCACAAAAAACACAGTGATTCATACAAAAAGGAATATGAATATAGGCAAGCGAGTCCTCCTGAATAGGTTGTGCATTGATTGATTTCCATTCATCTGAATAGGATTTTGTCTCTTCAATCCTTTCATCACTACTCTTTGGCACTACTTTTTTTTGAAACCATTGTGAAGGGGCTTGAGTTACTTCTTTTACGATATCACGGGGACTAAAATAGGCTTCCATAAGGTCTCCTTTCATAAAACTTAGGCTCTTAATAATTTAGAGTTTTTCCCATTTAATTGAACTGTGGCATTCACATCTTTAGGATTTAATTGATATGCTTTACCAAAGCCTGTAACTAAGGTTCCTTTAATTGGAGTGAGTTTAAACATCCTAAAATCATTAAATGATTTCAATACGTTAACAGTTTTCCCTCCACGAGATTCAAGCGCTTTGATTCCAACTTCAAAAGATTCACTTTCTCGTGATATCTCCGTTGCCTTCACTTGATAACTAAGGCGCTTACGTGCATAAATATTACGCGTTTTAGACTCATCATCAATCAGCAGAATATCTAAAATTGGGCGATCTATAATATGTTGTGTATGTGGAGCAATATCTGAAATAAAAACATAGTACTCCTCTTGGATATAAGCGAACGGGGTATAACTTGCATGAGGATGATTTTCACTATCTATCGTTGCCATTATGAGTGTAATTGAATCATTATGAATGCGTTCAATATCAGGCTGTAATTCGTGATACAACTCAGACCCTGTACTGTTATTTGTAGTTTCAATATTAAATCCATGCGTGTGCATATTTTTCCCTAACCTATTAATTGATAACCGTGTAATATAGTTGCGGAGTATACATGATAATGATTATCGTTATCAAATAATATTACATATCAATGGTACTTTTTATGCCTGCATATGATTACTAGATAATTTGCTTCCAATATGATAATCTCCACCTATTATTTATTTATTTATCTTTGGGGCAAGGTGCGAAGGAGACTTCAATTCCTGACCGGCGGTGACAGTCCGCGAGCGAAAGCAGATTTGGTGTAATTCCAAAACCGACAGTATAGTCTGGATGGAAAAAGATAAATAACACATCTATAGGCGTTCATCCTTTTTCGATGAGCCCATCTTTGTGTATTTCTCTGCCCCAATTATCGCTTTTGGGGATTATGATGGAAATACAGTTTTCTCAAGACCTAACTTTTATGAAGCTTGCATTCGCATTAGCAGAAACGCCCTTGGGTGCTGTTTCGCCTAATCCTTATGTGGGTGCGATTGTTGTAAAAGATGGTAAGATTATCGGGAAAGGCTATCACCCTAAAGCAGGTGAACCCCATGCAGAAATATTTGCCCTTAATGAAGCAGGTGCTGATGCCAAAGATGCAACAATCTATATCTCACTTGAACCTTGCTGTCACCATGGAAGGACACCACCCTGTACGGATGCAATCATTCGGGCTGGGATCAAGCATGTTGTATATGCGATTGATGATATTAACCCAAGTGTTGCGGGCAAAAGCAAAGCTATTTTAGAAAACGCCGGAATTACGGTCCATTGCCTTAATCTTGATGAGGCCTATGCGCTTAATCGAGTGTTTTTTCACAACCAAAAAACGCATTTACCCTACATCACACTCAAAAGTGCACTAAGCCTAGATGGAAAAATTGCAACCCAATCTTATGATTCAAAATGGATTACAGGAGATGCTGCACGTAAGAAAACTCATGAAATTCGCGCAAAACATGACGCAATTTTAATCGGCAAGAATACTCTTTTTAATGATAATCCTGAATTATCGGTAAGATATGATTATGCAAACTATAAACAACCTATTCGGATACTTCTTCTCCGCAACTTTGATCACATTCATGTGCAATATCAAATTTTCAACACAATAGATCAGCAAACATGGATTATCTATCCTGAGCATATCCTTGTTCCTGATACGTTATTAAACGAATTTATTGCCTCACATGTACAACTAATTCCTTGTCAAAGCGATGAGTATAAGGATTCTGTTTCCATTCCTGCTTTGCTCTCTCTACTTTATCAAAAGAGAGTTATGAGCGTTTTGCTTGAAGGTGGAAGTGCGATATATGATCTTTTTTTATCAAATTCTGCAGTTGATGAATGTGCTCTATTCTATGGACCTAGATTAATTGGCAACCAATCCGCACCAAGTTTATGGGATAACAGTACGATTTCATCACTCTCTACTGCGCCTATTTTATCTATCGTACATACAGAACAGATTGAAGAATCTGTCTATATTGAAGCACGGTTTAACAAAGGATAATCTTATGTTTACAGGAATTATCGAAGAAGTCGGAACATTATTGAACCGAAAACAGAATGGTAAAAATATTACACTTTCTATCTCAGCCCATTCTATTTTAGATACAGTTAAATTAGGTGATAGCATCTCAAGTAACGGTGTTTGTTTAACCGTAACAAAACTTGAAAATACGTCATTTCATGCAGATCTTATGCCCGAAAGCATAAAACGATCAACCTTTAATACAGTATCAATTGGAAGCCCAATTAACTTAGAACGCGCACTTCAAGCAAATGCTCGACTAGATGGGCATATTGTTGCAGGCCACGTGGATTGTATAGAGCGATTACAAGAGATCAAAACATTGAGCGAGAGTTATGAACTCACTTTTTCACTAAATGCAAAGCATCGCATTTATATGATCGAAAAAGGCTCTGTAGCAATTAATGGCATCAGCCTAACAATCATCAGTATTCATAATAATAGTTTTACTGTGGGAATTATTCCACATACTTATAAAGCAACAAATCTACACACATTATCAATAGGAAGTTCGGTCAATATTGAATTTGATCAGCTTGGAAAATATATTTTGAATCAATCTAAAGCATCCACTTTAGACCTAGATACGTTAACGCGTTGGGGATATTAATATGAAAAGTGTAATTAACCGTGTGAATCGTGCATTAGAGCAATTAAAAGAAGGAAAAATCGTCCTTGTGATGGATGCTGAATCACGTGAGAATGAAGGTGACTTTATTCTTGCTGCTGAGTTCACCACACAAGAAACAATGAACTTTCTGATTAAAGAAGCAGGTGGACTTGTTTGTGTTCCGATGACGAAAGAGATTGCACAAAAATTCGATCTTTATCCAATGGTTACTGAAAATCAAGATAGCTATCAAACAGCCTTTACAGTAAGTGTAGATCACGCGAGTACGCACACAGGTATTTCTGCAATTGAACGAGCAATTACCTGTAACGAACTTACGAATTTAACAAATACACCAAGTGATTTTAAACGTCCTGGGCATATTTTCCCTTTAATTGCTAAAGATAAAGGCGTTCTTGTAAGAGCGGGGCATACTGAGGCTGCCGTTGATTTAATGAAGCTTGCTAATTTAACCCCTGTTGCGGTTATTTGTGAAGTACTAAACGAAGATGGCAGCATGGCACGAAAAGATGATTTAAAAGAAATTGCAACGCGCTTTGATATCCCATTCCTAACAATTCAAGATATTATCGATTATCGTTTAACCTGTGTCCCCCCTATTTCACATGCAGATTTGCCAACAGAATATGGACTTTTTGATATTTATACGTTCCCAAATTCAGAAGGTTCTGAACCTCATGTCGTATTACGCACAAAAAATCGCCAAGAAGGCGTACCATTAACCGTTCGAGTCCACTCAGAATGTTTGACTGGTGATATCTTTCATTCTGTTAAGTGTGATTGTTCTGCACAGCTTAACTTCGGACTTAAAACGATTGCAGACTCTGAAAATGGAATGCTGATCTATTTAAGACAAGAAGGTCGAGGCATTGGACTTTCCGAAAAAATCAAAGCCTATGCACTTCAGGATAAAGGTCAAGATACTGTTGATGCAAATCTCAGCTTAGGGCACCCCGTAGATGCAAGAGATTTCAGCGTTGCAGCAAAAATTCTCAACTATTTTAATGAAACAACCGTCAAACTTATCACGAATAATCCAGAAAAGATTCAGGCATTAAAGCTTAACGATATCGAAGTGCTTGAGCGCATTGCAACACCTAGATTCACCACTAAAGAAAATGAACACTATTTACAAACCAAAATTACTAGATTAGGTCATCTTTTATAATTTATAGAAAGGAAAGCAGTATGAATATCATTGAAGGTCAATTATCCATTTCCAATAAGACTATCGCGATTGTTGCAGGTCGATTTAATAGTCTTATTACAAAACAACTCATTGAAGGTGCGCTTGATGCATTAAAACGTCACGGATTAGATGAAAAGAATATAACGCTTGCATGGGTGCCTGGCGCATTTGAAATCCCCCTCATTGCTCAACAATTTGCATCTAAAAAAGAGATTGATGGCATTATCTGTCTAGGTGCAGTGATTCGTGGTTCAACACCTCACTTTGATTTTGTTGCAAATGAAGTTTCTAAAGGAATCGCATCTGTAAGTTTAAATACTCATAAACCCATTGCTTTTGGCGTACTTACAACTGACAGTATTGAACAAGCATTAGAGCGTGCGGGTACTAAGGCAGGAAATAAAGGTGCAGATGCGGCAATGACTGTTATAGAGATGTTAAGCTTGATGGAAAATATTGGTTAATACCAATTCTTATCTTTATAGTGACTAGATTCATACCAATGTAATCTAGTCTTTTTTATTTCTAAAATCTCTTGATTAAGGATTTAACAGAGAATGATGTTACTCAACTTTTAAAAATACGGTAAAATCTCACTATTATTTTAATAGTTGTAACATTTTATTTTTCTAGGTTATTTATATCGTTATGCATCAGACTGAAACATCAAATAAAACGTTTTATATTCAAACCCAAGGTTGCCAAATGAATGAGTACGACTCTTCTAAAATGGCAGATACGCTCAAGGCTTTTTGTCAATTAGAGCGAACTCAAGAATTACAAAATGCTGATGTCATTATCCTAAATACGTGCTCTATTCGCGAAAAAGCACAAGAAAAAGTATTCTCTGAATTAGGTCGTTGGCGTGAACTTAAAGAGAGCAATCCCAATATTGTCATCTGTGTCGGCGGATGTGTTGCGAGCCAAGAAGGTGAGCTCATTCGTAAACGCGCGCCCTATGTAGATATCGTCTTTGGACCACAAACTTTGCACCGTCTTCCTAAAATGCTTATGGACGTATGGAAAGGAAAAGGCGCTCAAGTTGATACCTCTTTCCCTGAGATTGAAAAATTCGATCATCTCCCTGCCCCACGCGCAGAAGGTCCTACCGCTTTCGTATCCATTATGGAAGGATGTAATAAATATTGCTCATTCTGTATTGTTCCTTATACTCGCGGTGAAGAAATTTCTCGCCCGATGCTCGACGTGGTTGGAGAAATTGCACTTCTTGCTGAGCAAGGCGTAAAAGAAGTCAATCTTCTTGGACAAAATGTGAATGATTACCAAGGTGAAATGCCTGATGGTGCAATTTGCGACCTTGCCCTTCTCATTGAGTATGTCGCGGAGATTGAAGGAATTGAGAGAATTCGCTTTACCACTTCTCATCCGCTCGCGTTTTCCGATCGTTTAATTGAAACATATGCAAGAGTTCCAAAATTAGTTTCTCATCTTCATCTTCCGATTCAATCTGGATCAGACAAAATCCTTATGGCAATGAAGCGTAATCATACTGCGCTAGAGTACAAATCGAAGATTCGTAAACTCCAAAAGATTCGTCCTGATATTGCGCTTTCAACCGATATCATTGTCGGTTTTCCTGGAGAAACCGCTGATGACTTTGAAAAAACGATGTCATTAGTGAAAGA
Organism: uncultured Cardiobacteriales bacterium; assembly: GCA_964492525.1. Taxonomy (GTDB): domain Bacteria; phylum Pseudomonadota; class Gammaproteobacteria; order Cardiobacteriales; family Wohlfahrtiimonadaceae; genus Wohlfahrtiimonas. Next base: position 30,641 of record CAZBKP010000001.1, on the reverse strand, counting down.
ACTTAATTACGATATGTCTTTCAGCTTCATCTATTCGCCTCGTCCAGGAACACCTGCTGCAAATCTTCCCGATAATATCTCTATGGAAGAGAAAAAAGAGCGCCTTGCACGATTACAAACTCAAATTAATAGCCAAGTCGCGGCAATTTCTCAAAGCATGGTGGGAACAACTCAACGTATTTTGGTCGATCGCCATTCTAAGAAGAATGCCAATGAGCTTTCGGGGAGAACCGAAAATAATCGCGTTGTAAATTTTGAAGGTCCTTCCTCATTAATCGGGCAATTTTGTGATGTCATCATTACTGAAGCAATGACAAATTCTTTACGTGGCAGACTTGTTACCACTGAATTACATTAATAAACTTTTAAGGAGCGTATATGAAACCCATTCCTGTGCAGTTTAACCTCACTCAAGACTCACTTTCTACGATTGAAACCGAGGTTATCGTCGTACAAGTCTATGAGGAGATACTTTCTCCCGATGCTGAGGAGATCAACACTGCGGTTAATGGACTCATTTCAGATATTATTGATTCAGGCGAATTTTCAGGAAAAGTAGGAGATATCTTCCCTATCTATAAACCGTCTGGCATCAAAGCGAAATATCTTCTCGTTGTCGGTTTTGGTAATAAAGAAAAGTCATCGTTACAGAGTTTTAAAAAAGCGATCGCTGCTGCGGTAGAGTGGGCAAAGAAAACCTCACTAAAATCGATCACATTTGCACTTTTAAGCCAATGCCAAAACAAGAAGAATTCTATTCCTGTTTTAGTGACAACGGTTCAAAATGGCTTGTATCAGTTTAATCAATTTAAAAGCAAACCCAGCGACCCGAATGCTTTAGAAAGCGTTTCAATTTATGAAAAAGAGAGCGATGAGCAGTCTGCTAAAGCCTTACAATATGGGATTGCACTTGCTGAAGGGATTAAGCTCACAAAGGACTTAGGAAATACGCCGAGCAATCATCTTACCCCTACAGATCTTTCTGATATCGCAGATAACTTAGCGTCTGAGTATCGTCAATTATTAAGCTGTAAAATCCTGAATGACAGTGATATGCAACGTCTTGGAATGGGCGCAATCATGTCGGTTGCAAAAGGAAGCGCTGAGAATCCGAATCTTATCGTCATGCAATATCGGGGCGCAAAAGACGAAGATGAAGCTCCGATTGTCCTCGTGGGAAAAGGGGTGACATTCGACTCAGGAGGAATCTCTCTGAAACCTGGTGCGGGAATGGATGAGATGAAATACGATATGTGTGGTGCGGCAAGTGTTCTTGGAACGCTTAAAGCGCTTGCAGAGCTTGAACTTCCCATTAATGTGGTAGGAATTATCCCTGCTGTAGAAAATATGCCTTCAGGCTCTGCGGTTAAACCTGGGGATGTGATCACAAGTATGTCCGGCCAAACGATTGAGGTTTTAAATACCGATGCAGAAGGACGCCTTATTTTATGTGATGCGCTCACATTTGCAGAACAATTTAATCCTAAATGTGTCATTGATATTGCAACGTTAACAGGCGCAATTATCGTTGCACTTGGCCATATTCCGACAGGATTATTCTCTAATAATGAAGAGTTAACCGCCTCCATTAAAGCAAGTGCAAAAACTACTCAAGATCATGTTTGGGAACTTCCAATGTGGGAGGATTACCAATCACAGCTTGATAGCAACTTTGCAGACATTGCTAATATTGGTGGTGGACGTGCCGCAGGTTCAATTACAGCTGCCTGCTTCCTCTCTCGCTTTACTGAAAAATATGCATGGGCACATTTAGATATCGCAGGCACCGCTTGGGATTCAGGTGCAAATAAAGGCGCAACAGGCCGACCTGTTGCATTGTTACTCGATTTCATTCATCAACACGTTTCAGAATAAACTGGAGGGATAGAAAATGGCAATTCGCATAGGTATCAATGGATTTGGTCGTATTGGTCGTTTAGTCATGCGCCTTGCATGTGAGCGCAATGATATAGAGGTCGTTGGAATTAACGATCTGATCGATGTTGAATATATGGCATATATGCTGAAATATGACTCAACTCACGGACGTTTTAAAGGAACTGTAGAAGTTAAAGGTAAAGACCTTGTTGTAAACGGTAATACAATTCGTGTAACGTCAGAAAAAGATCCTTCTAATCTAAAATGGGATGAAGTTAAAGCAGACGTTGTTGTCGAGGGAACGGGACTCTTTTTAACCGATGAAACTGCGCGTAAGCATATCCAAGCAGGAGCTAAAAAAGTTGTGATGACGGGCCCTTCCAAAGATAGCACACCAATGTTTGTGATGGGGGTTAATCATGATACCTATAAAGGGCAGGATATCGTATCAAATGCCTCTTGTACCACTAACTGCTTAGCACCCATTGCAAAAGTTTTAAATGATAATTGGGGGATTACAAGCGGATTAATGACAACCATTCATGCGACTACTGCAACTCAAAAAACAGTCGATGGTCCATCTATGAAAGATTGGCGTGGTGGACGTGGTGCGGGTCAAAATATTATTCCGTCATCAACAGGTGCGGCAAAAGCTGTTGGAAAAGTAATCCCTGAGCTTAATGGAAAATTAACAGGAATGTCTTTCCGTGTTCCCACTCCTGATGTGTCTGTTGTGGATTTAACAGTGAATCTTGCAAAATCGGTAACATATGAAGAGATCTGTAAAAAGATGAAAGAAGCTTCTAAAGGGGCATTAAAAGGTATTTTAGGATACACAGAAGATGCGGTCGTTTCCAATGACTTCCTGGGTGAAACGAATACGTCTGTCTTTGATGCAACGGCAGGAATTGCATTAACTGATACCTTTGTAAAAGTCGTTGCTTGGTATGATAATGAGGTCGGTTATTCCGCTAAAGTCTTAGACCTTGTCGCACATATCTCGAAATAATCTAAATTATAGTTATACTACTTCCCCAAAGATTCTTAATCTTTGGGGGATGTATTTGCTGATTTACCTATTTTTAGCATTTCAATCTGTGCAAAAATTGTTTATAGTTTCTTTAACATAAAATTACTGCTTCTTTACTCACAGGAGATATTGCTATGTATAAAAAAATACTACTTGCAATTGATGGTTCCGAGAATTCTTTGAGGGCTGCAGTTGAGGCTGCAAGATTGGCAAAAACAGAACCTCAATCTACCGTCGAAATTCTATACGTAAATGTACCTCCGAAAACAGCAAGAGAGATATTACTCGAGCCCTCCAAAGAGGAGCAAGAAAAAGCTCAGCGGAATAAGATTGAGCCTGTAGAAGAAATTCTCGATGAGCATAATATTAATCATAAAACGACTATCCTTGTGGGAGATGCTGCCTATAGTATTGTCCATTATGCCAATGATAACCATTTTGAACTTGTTGTTATTGGTAGCAGAGGACTCAATGCAGTTCAAAAACTTGTGCTTGGTGGCGTTAGTAATACAGTCATGAATAAAGTCCACTGCCCAATTCTTTTAGTAAAATAACAACCAATAAAAAAAGCCTTAGAATCCTAAGGCTTTTTTATTTTTTAATTACTATTTTAATTTCTCAGATACTTTATCGTTATCTGGAACTTCAAAACTGTGAGGCAATCCCCACTCTCCAACAAATTGATCAGGTCCTGTTGTTTGAACTCTAAAATAATAAACTCCAGGAACCATATCTTCTACAAGAATACTATTTTCTGTAAGATCTTTTTCAAAGACGACATCATCAAATGTTTGTGATTTAGAAATTTGTAGTTTGAATACAGTGCCTTCTTCCGAGGCATCCCATGTTAAATTCATATCGCTCGTTTTTACAGATGCATTTGTAAGATTTGGATCTTCTAACAATACTCTAAAACTTTGAGATGCAGTAAACGGACCTCTTTTTCCTGTTTTATCTATCGCTGCTAAACGCCAATGATAATATCCTGATAAAAGTTGCTCAGAAGGTGTATATGTTTCTTGGGTGACATTATCATCATTGATAACAAGCTCTCTAAATTTATCATCTTTCGCAACTTGAAAATGGTATTTTGCAGAATCATCATTTGCTTTTTTCCAATTAAATACAAGATCCTTACCAAGCAGTTTTTGTTCATCACTTGGTGTTGTCATTGTTGGATAAAATGGCCTCGCATTTAAGATAAATTCATATTGAGCAGGTTCCCCTGTAACACCATCATCGCTAATACTGCTAACGAACAACTGATAACGTCCATCAGGAAGATCATCCCCCTCTATTACATTGCCTTTTGATCTATGGCTTGATACTGCATCCTTTTCATCTTTTCCTACAGGGACAATAACTGATGAGTATCCACTTATGCCTTCTTGTTGCTCAACTTCAATTCTAATAGGGACATGCTCGACAATCTGAGGCATTGATTTAAAAATTGGTGGTGGAAGCAATTTTACTTTTGTTGCATTTCCCTCTTTCGTGATAATTGTTGCTTCACCTTTTACTAACTCGATAGATTCTGATGCTGATAAAGCTTGGGATTTAACCTTACCTGTTAATACTTCAGTGATACTCTCACCACTATCATCACTAGTCATACGAAAAGACGTTCCACGAACAGATGTCGTTGCGGTAGCTGTTTTTACCTCATAATTTGTATTAGAGATTGGGCTTGAATAGACACGATTTTCAATTCGACCTTTATCCAATTGTAATTTAATATCACTTAATGATCCGTCTCCAAGTGCAATTATGTTTTTAAGCGCAAGTTCACTATTACTCTGCAATAACAAACGAGAACCGTCTTTAAATAAAATCGTTGCTAAACCATCAGGTCCTGTCGTAATGACCTGTCCTTCAGTAAGGACCAAATTGCCATCTGCCTCAAAATCTTTCCCTAACTGGATAGATTCTCCATTTACCGATTTTATAGTAACTTCACCGATAGCGTTCACTAAGGTTGCAGTTGACGTATTTGTTTTTAACCATTCACGAGGAATTTTGATAATCGTTCCAGGCTCAATAAAATCACTATCTGGAAGATTATTAATTTTTTTTAATTTTTTCCAAAGATTAATTGAACTTAAATGACGTTCTGTAATATTCCACAAGCTATCACCAGGGATCGCTTTATAGAGGAACACATCTTCCATTTTTTCTTCTTGTGCACTGGCAACTGCTAAAAATGCGAGTAAAAAAATAGATAAAAAATATATTCTTAGTTTCTTCATAATTTCCTCAGAATAAAAACTTGCTCGCGTATTATAAGAGATTTAAACAACTTTTAATACGATAATTGTGTGAACTGATAACTATTTTAATTTTCATTATATTAAATTGTTAATCCTAATTATTTATAATAGCCTTATCAAAGATGTCCTACTTGGTTTGATACTTATATTAGGTAATCGCATATTGGGTATATCTATACACTTAAAATCATAACCATGATCTCCTGTCGAGATTGCACAAGTATCTACACTTTCAGATAGTTCGGGAGGATTGTACGCGGGGCTTAGACCTAAATCCTTTGTAACATCCTTTTGAGTATCTTCATCAAGCACTGACTTTTGTCCTAATCCACCTCCTGATAAATCACTTTGATTATCTATGCTTGGGGAGGTTGGGATACCTGGCGCTGCCCCAGCTGTCACAAGAGATCCTTTATTACCTTCTGTTTTACCCGTTAATTGGGACAAAAATATTATTTTTCCATATGTTTCATCACCAATACAAGGGTCATAATTAGGATCATTTTCGGAAAACAATTCCATTTCATTATTCCCCCATGTTACAAAAACAACAGCATCTTCTGTTTTCGCTGGAGACAAGATAATACGCTCACCATTATTATCTAAAGGAATAAACCAACCATTTTCCGATGTTGAATAAGATTGTACACTTACAGTTGAATCCTCTCCTATGACCATTTGATTTTCACCAAGATCAAATCGCTCCAAGCCTGTTTTGCCCTTATCTTTTATCCCATAGATATATTGAGTGATTTTAGCATTTTTTCCTCTATCTCTTATTTCATCAGCATTACGACCTGTTCCAAAATACACCCAAACCTGATTAAAGCGATTCTTTATGATCATAGGTTTTGTCGTAATTGGGTTATATTCTGTTGAAGGTTTAAATAAAATATCCACGTTATGAGATAGATCTTCATTAAACGTAACCTTATATAGATAACCACTAGTATCACCTACATAAGCAGATACAATTTTTTGATACCCATTAGAATCTTTTTCAACAACAATCGCAGGGGAGGATGCTCCTCCACCATTACCATTCAAGATAACTTCTTGAAGCAATTCACCTGTATATGCATTGATCAAATATAAAGATGATACATTTGTTCCCCAACCATTTCCAAATACAGCGACGCCTTCTATTCTTCCATTATAACTTCGATTAAAAAACTCAAAATCCGAATAAGTGTAGCCTAAATTTTCAAAACCGGGCATTTTATAAACGCCTTCATTTGCGATTTCAAAAAGCGGTGTAATCTCCTTATTATCATATATAAAACGAGGATTGCCTGCTACATCGGTGCCATTTAATGTTGTCTCAAAAATACGATAGGCGACAAGCCCTTTTCCCCCTGCTCCCATTGCAGAATACCCAACTGTTGAAATTTTATCTTGTTGACTGACATTGTGTTTAAAATCAAATAAATTAATAGGACCATCCATTGTAAAAATAAAAGGTCTATTTTTAAGGGCTATTTCATCTAAACGTTGCGCAAGGAATCCTGGAAAATAGGCTGCATATCTTGTACCTTCTTTAGAATTTACTTTATTGTTACTCAACCCTTTCGCTGCATAAATAAAATTTACAATACCATCATTGGTATTCGTAATAATTAAGTTAGTTTTATAACTCAATGATCGTCTTGCAATATAGTGGTTCATCTCCTTTTTAAGCGTTTTATCTGAAAGTTGTAAATTAAAATAAGGCTTATCTTTTGCAAAATATGCAAGGTTTGAATGCACATTAGCGCCTAATGCAACAGGCCTTGAGTGAACACGTGCATCACTTCTAAAGCTTGCCGAATCTTGTTGCATCATTCCCCATAAGTAAATCGTAATTCTATCAATAAGTGTTTTTCCATAACTTGCTTTATAGGCATTATTTAAATACGCTGTGTACATTGACGCCGCGTAGATTGACTTCCGTTTCCATTGATCTTTTACAGGATAACTCATAGTGAGCAATCTTCCTTGAGCACCTTTAAGTTTTTCATTTGTTGTCCAACGTGGAAAACTTTTCCAATCATTTTTAGCGACATCCCACTCATAAGCCTCAACCACACTTGTTCTTTGATGGATATTATATTTTGATTTATAACGTATTGTATCTTTCGTTCGACGAGATTGATCTTCCACTGCATGCGTACTACTTAATGAGCCAATTTGATCTTTCAGTATCTCATCAAATGCCATCCTAACCGAATCAGAACTTGTAACTTCATTAGTTCCATTTGTCTGTGTGCCTTTAGTAAAGATCCCATTCGTTCCACCCACCGGTTGCTTCCCAGAAAGGCCTTGAGTCATAATACTATAGCCGTAAAAAGGCGAATTAGGACTAAACGTAATTGCGTCGACACGCACATTTTGGGGAATACTCCCCTTCCCAAACCAATCTTTTCCAGATGCATCAGTTAAAGGGAAATTTGAGGCTCGATTCTCCTTTAACCTCATATCGCGATTCAACATCATCGCAACTGTAGAGTAATCATTACCACTAACTGCCCCCCACCCTAGCGCTCTATAATTATTTGTAAAAAATAGCCCATCATCCGAACTATTTGAAAGTTGGCTGATATAAGGAAAAATACTGTGGTAGTACCAAAACTTACTATCATCCTTTGCACCAGTATATTTCTCATTATCCCATTGAGCATCACTTTTCAAAATTGGTAGAATATATTCTCCCTCAATCCACCCATTCGTGAGTAATACCATATGATTTTGTGTACATCGGTATTTGGCAGGATTAGGATATTGCTTAAACTCCCATTTTGAAACATTTGTTTGTGTCGTATTATTTTCGATCTTAACTCTCGGGACAACATTAAATTGATTACCAATTGGATATCCTCTGAAATAGAGTCCTAATTGATAAACTGTATTTAACATTGGTGCATTATTTCGAAAGTTATTATTGAGGACATAGTCATCTGTCGCAACTTTATCAATAAAGGCATCAAATTTTTCAAAATCTTCATCTTTCTGCTCCGAGAGATTCATAATCGGAACACCGATATAACTTAAATCTTGTCCTTTTGCGTAAGCAGATGCTAAAACAGGGTCATATCGTCCATATGAGGCAATCCCGATATAAGCTTCTTGAGACAACTGGCGAACTAAATCCTTAGTGACCCCATTTAAAGTTAATATTTTATTTCTTTTTTTACAAACGTCTACAGGAATACTATCTGTATAAATACTGCTTCCATTAGAATCCACATGATCCATTGGATTATATGGAATATATTTCCCAGTCGAAAAAGGGTCATAAAGCTTTACAACTTCTTCACCATTAGAGCCATCATTTTCTGATTGTCGAGCATTTCTTACAGTCGTTGCCCATCCTGTAGGCTTATCACATATAGGAAGTCCAAATCCATCAGTATGCTCTGATACGTACATTCTTCCTGCATCTTGGAGATCTGTCATACCCCAACCAGTATCAATCACTAGTAAAATATTAGGTTTTGCACTATTCATATAGACCAAGGGTCTTTGAGAAGGTTCAAATTCAACTGAATATGCCCAAGCTACATCAAAAAAAACAATTAAGAACAAAGGAGAAAATATTTTTATTAATATTTTAAACATAAGAAACAATATCCATTATTATATATAGATAATAATATTAAACTAATAAGCAATTAAAAATAAATAAATAAATAAATTTATATAATGATCTTATTTTTATTAAAATTTAATATTAATATTTTTTGTAGGATAAAATATAAAACAAACTATTACACACAGGACAATTAAAAAAAATTTTCTAATACCCCCTTAACAATTTCATATCTTTTTGATATTTTGAAAAACCACCTTGTCATAAAGTTAAGTAGAAAATTTATTCTCTATCTTTTACTCGGTTATCAACCAAACCATTCTTTGAAGGAATATTTATGTCTGATACTGCCTATAACCCTTTTGTGCACGCACAAAATCAATTTGATCATGTTGCTAATTTTCTAAAACTTGATGAAAGTGTACGTGATCTCCTTCGTCGCCCGATGAAAGAACTTCATTTTACGATTCCTGTTAAAATGGATAATGGCACCACTCGAATATTCCAAGGCTATCGCATGAAACATAATGAAGCTTTGGGGCCTGCAAAAGGAGGAATCCGTTTTCATCCTCACGAAACTGCGGATACCGTTCGTGCGCTCTCTATGTGGATGACATGGAAATGTTCTGTTTTAGGACTCCCCTTGGGAGGAGGAAAAGGCGGTGTTATCTGTAATCCTCAAGAGCTTTCACTGAGAGAACAAGAGCGTATCTGCCGTGGCTATATCCGCCAAATTCACAATCAATTTGGTCCAACCATTGATGTCCCCGCACCCGATGTGATGACAAATGGACAGCATATGGTATGGATGCTTGATGAATATGAGAAAATTACAGGGCAACACGCACCCGGCATGATTACAGGAAAACCTGTTCATATGGGAGGATCATTAGGAAGAACGGAAGCAACAGGTTATGGCGTAATTTACCTTCTTAAAGGGCTTTTGGAAAAACAAGGAAAAGCAATTTCAGAAACATCTGCAAGCATTCAGGGCTTTGGAAACGTCGCACAGTATGCAGCTGAGCTTTATACAGAGAATGGTGGAACCGTGATTGCTGTGTCCTCTTGGGATCACAAAGATAGTTGTAGTTATACTTTCAAAAAAGCAAATGAAATCAATATTGCTGAACTCGTTTCAATTAAAGACCAATTTGGCGGTATTAATAAAGAGAAAGCTAAAGCGTTAGGATATGAGGTATTAGCCGGAGATGCTTGGCTGATTCAAGATGTTGACATCCTAATTCCTGCGGCCCTTGAAAACCAAATCACTCCTGAAGCAATTAAAAAATTCTCATCTAAGGTTTCGATTATTTGTGAAGGTGCCAATGGTCCTACAGTTCTAGAGGCTGATCAAATTCTTGTAGATAAAGGCATTGTTGCAATTCCTGATTTCTTATGTAATGCAGGTGGTGTAACATGTAGCTATTTCGAGCAAGTACAAGGTAATATGAATTTCTATTGGGAAAAAGAAGAAGTGCTTTCGCGCCTCGAAAGACAGATGCTAGATGCATTTGAGCGTGTGTATGCTGTATCACAAAAAGAGAATTTGGATATGAGAGACGCTGCTTATGTCATTGCGATTAATCGTGTTACGGAAGCTGTAAAATCTCGTGGATGGGTCTAAAAATCAACGAGGAATAATCCTTGTCCTATTTGCTGGGGTATTATGGGGATTGTCTGGTGTTTTCGGACAATTCCTTTTCCAACAAAGAGAGATTCCTCCTGTTTGGATCGCACAACAACGCCTAATTATTCCCGGTATTATACTTTTGTCTGTCGCATTTTTTAAACAACAAGACAAAAGTATTTTTGCCGTTTGGAAGTCTCCTTCTGATGCGATTAGACTCGTTGTCTATTCAATATTAGGAAGTATGGCAGTCCAACTCACGTTCCTTATCACCGTTTCCCATTCAAATGCGGCAACAGGTACTATTCTTCAATTTTTAAGCCCTGTTGTTATTTCGATTTATCTCATTATTCGGCTACGGACGCCTCCTCCGCCGATTACAATTATTGCTATTTTACTTGCCTGTCTAGGTACGTTTTTACTCGTAACACATGGCAATATCAATTCATTATCAATTAGTAGAACTGCATTAATTTGGGGCATTTCTTCTGCATTTGCCTCTGCATTTTACGTGATGTACCCTCCCGTTTTGATGCTAAGATGGGGAACATGGACGATTATCGGGTGGTCGATGTTTATCGGCGGATTATCCCTAACGCTTGTTAATAATCCTTTCTCACTTCCTGGAATTTGGGATGCCAAGGCATTTTGGGCAATGTTTTACATGGTAATCCCTGGAAGTGTGGTTACCTTTTCTCTTTACTTGGTTGGCGCTCAAGCTATCGGAGGACAAAAGGCTAGCATTCTAACTTCATCTGAACCTCTTTCAGCTGCTATTTTTTCTGTATTTCTTCTCAACGTTCATCTTAATATGATGGATTGGCTCGGTACACTTTGCATTATTACAACTGTAATTATCTTGGCATTAGGGCGAAAAAAACAATAGCGCAGTGCCTAAAGCTCAACAAAAATACAAATTTTATCCTATAATAATATGATAAATAATAATTTTTATATTTTCTATCAAACTTAAGGAGGATTTACGTGATATATAGAAATACTATTTTTAGAGGACTACTTTTTATTCTACTTATTGTATTTTCTAAAAATATTGCTTTTCCTGAAGACTTACCTGCTCCTCCAGCTGTTGATACAAGCTTATCTACAAGTGAAGAACTCAATAAAATCTATACAGATGCAACAGATATTACAAAAAAGATTGCAGAGCTTAATCAAAAAATTAAAAATACAAAAGATCCTGCTGAGATAGAGGAATTTCAAAAAAATGTTGAACGACTCAAAACACAACAAAGTGAATATCATGACCTTTTTGAGAAAATCGCGCTTGGAGGAATTAATACTCAACGCTTTGCAGAACCTGCAAAGTCTGTCTTAAACGAAATTGAGAATTACGATTGGCAAAAAGAACTCATTCTGATTGCACAACCTGTCTTTAGTGAAATGAAGCGTGTTACAGATACGCCAAGACGCCGTGATGCACTACGTTTGGAATTAAAAGAAGTTGAATCACGAATGGCACTATTAAATAAAGGGCTTGAGTCAATTAAGAATATTGACGTAAAAAAATTACTTCCAGAAACTAAAGCACAACTTGCAGTGATCCAACAAGAGTGGCAAGAGCGATACAGTGAATTACAACATGAACAAAATATTGCTACGCTTAAATTAAATGATCTTTCAGATAAACGTAGTTTCACAACTCGTTTAACAACAGGTGTTTGGGACTTTTTTAAAGGACGAGGATTAGTTCTTTTAATCACTATTGCGGGTGTTTCTGGGTTAATCTTCTTATTTTCTAGAATTCTTGCCGTTATTGAAAGAAGAAATGAAAAAATTACTTCAATAAAATGGCGTATCGCAATCTTGCTCTATCAAATTGTCACCACACTTATTGTTGTGATGGCCGCCCTATTCTTCTTATATTCATCAGGAGATATGGTTCTATTTGGATTAGCGATCTTACTCATTCTGGCATTTTTAATTTCTTCTCGTGCCTCTATTCCAAAGTACTACAACAAAATTCGTATTTTCCTAAACATGGGGACTGCGCGTGAAGGCGAGCGCATTATGTACAATGATCTTCCTTGGAAAATATCTCATATCAATCTTTATAACGTGTATCTCACTAATCCACTTTTAGACAATGGAATGATCCGTCTTAATATAGAAATCTTAAGCAATCTGATCTCTCGCCCTATTAAAATGGATGAGGTGTGGTTCCCGACTGCGGTTAAGGACGTCGTTATTCTACCGAATGGTGATCAAGCGACTGTTAGACGTCAAACCCCAGAATATGTCTATCTTATTACGAAAGGTTCTGAGGTGATCTATCCTTCTAAAAATTTCTTGGTAGACAAAGTTCGAAATATCACGTCAGGGTATAATTTTAGTATCGACTTTGTAATCAGCTTTGACCATGCAAAGGATGATCCGGATGAATTATCAAAGGCCATTGAAACCTCGCTTAAAGAAGCCATTGAACATTCTGATGCTGAGATGATGAAGTGTGTAAAAAGCTTAAGTGTTGATTTCAAAAACATAGATTCTGATGCTAATCTCGTCTTTTTAATCAGTGTCAGCATGGGGTCGAATGCGACAGATTATACGGGAGCGATGCCGCGTTTTATTCAAAAAACGTGTCTCAAAATTGCACAAAAACAGGGCTTCAAAATTCCTTATACTCAGATAGAAGTCATTCAGCCTAAATAGCACCGTAAATTTAAGACTTAGCTCTCAAAATAGCGTAAAATACCTAATTTTTATCATCATAAACATTAGGTTTTTACGTTGTTGGAGTATATATGAAGCAGGTATATCATCATGTTGAGGTCGAGAAGAGTGCTCAAGCCCATTGGGAAGCCAATCAGACCTTTAAAGTAGCGGATCACGTCGAAGGTAAAAAGAATTTTTACTGTCTCTCAATGTTCCCATATCCATCAGGACGACTTCATATGGGACATGTCCGCAACTATACCATTGGCGATGTCATGACACGCTATCTTACGATGAAAGGTTATAACGTGCTTCAACCGATGGGCTGGGATGCGTTTGGAATGCCTGCTGAAAATGCAGCGATTGATAACAAAGTTTCTCCCTACCAATGGACTCGCCAAAATATTGATTACATGAAAAAACAGCTCAATCTTTTGGGCTTTGGCTTTGATTGGTCTCGTGAAATCACAACATGTGAACCTGATTATTACCGTTGGGAACAGTGGTTCTTCACTAAACTCTACGAAAAAGGCATTATCTATCGTAAAAATGGAATTGTGAACTGGGATCCGATTGATCAAACCGTTCTTGCCAATGAGCAAGTGATCGATGGCAAAGGTTGGCGTTCAGGGGCAGACGTCGAAAGACGTGAAATCCCCATGTATTATTTTAGAATTACAGATTATGCCGAAGAATTATTAGCCGATCTCGATACATTGACGGAATGGCCGACTCAAGTCAAAATCATGCAGCAGAATTGGATTGGAAAATCCGACGGAATGGAAGTTGGTTTTCCTTATGAAGATGGCGTAATGAAGGTCTTTACGACACGTCCAGATACATTGATGGGGGCAACCTATGTCGCTGTCGCGCCTGAGCATGCAATTGCACAAAAAGCTGCACAAAATAACCCTAATCTTCAAGCTTTTATTGAAGAGTGCAAAAAAGGGGGAACGAACGAAGCTGATCTTGCCACACAAGAAAAGAAAGGTATGGCAACGGGTGCCTTTGTCACACATCCAATCACTCAAGAAAAACTTCCTGTTTGGGTCGCGAATTATGTCTTAATCAACTATGGTGAGGGTGCTGTAATGGCAGTTCCTGCACATGATGAACGCGACTTTGAGTTTGCAAAAAAATATAATCTTCCCATCAAGCCTGTGATTAAAACAACTGCTCAAGATGAATCCTACTCAAATTGGTGTCCTGAGTATGGTGAGCATGGAACGTTAATTCATTCAGGTGAATTTGACGGACTTAATTTTGAAGAAGCCAAACAAGCAATTGCTAAAGTCCTTTCTGCTCAGAATTTAGGGGAAATTAAAATTCAGTATCGCTTGCGCGATTGGGGAATTTCTCGTCAACGCTATTGGGGCTGCCCTATTCCCATTATTCATTGTGAATGCTGTGGCGATGTTCCTGTTCCTGAGAAAGATCTTCCTGTGGTATTACCGAATGACTGCATTCCAGATGGTTCAGGAAATCCCCTCAATAAATTAGATTCATTTATCAATACCACGTGTCCAAAATGTGGAAAGCCTGCAAAACGTGAAACAGATACCATGGATACCTTTATGGACTCCTCTTGGTACTATGCACGATTTGCATCTTTCGATTGCGATACAGCAATGCTTGATAAACGTGCAGAAGCTTGGTTGCCTGTCGACCAATATATTGGCGGTATTGAGCATGCAATATTGCATCTACTCTATTCCCGTTTCTTCCATAAGCTGATGCGTGATGAAGGATTATTAGGCGATATTGCAAAAGCACCTAAAGAGCCTTTTAAAGCACTTTTAACTCAAGGAATGGTGGTTTCTCCTTCTTTCTACCGCCATTCATCCTCGGGTTACGAATGGTTTAATCTTAATGAAGTAACGCCTGTCGTTAAAGATGGCGAGACGACCTATATTTTAAATCGTGATCAACAGCCTGTCGTTTTTGGTGGAATTCAGAAAATGAGTAAATCCAAAAATAATGGCGTAGACCCTGAGGCAATTATCAAAGAATATGGTGCAGATACTGCACGTCTTTTCATGATGTTTAGTGCCCCTCCTGAGCAATCTCTAGAGTGGAATGCCGCAGGAGTTGAAGGTGCACAGCGCTTCTTAAAGCGCATTTGGAACTTTGCTTACGAACATAAAGCAACCTTAAACAAAACGATTGCTCAAGTTCCTACAAGCAAATTGGTAAAAAATGTTCGTTATATCGTTCATGAAGAGCTCAAAAAAGCACTCTTCGACTATGATCGCAATCAATACAATACCGTAATTTCTGCATGTATGAAGATTCTAAACGCACTGGGTGATTTAGATAGTTCGGAAGAGAGTATTTATGCACGTAATGAAGGATTTTCTATTATGTTACGTTTATTAAATCCTATCATTCCACATATCACTTATGTACTTTGGAAAGAGATTTATCAACATGATATTTCCGAGGTGACACTTCCAGAAGTCGATGAATCCGTTTTAGTACGTGATGAAGTCAATTACGTTGTACAAGTTAATGGTAAGTTACGCGGTGAATTTGTAATTTCAACCTCTGCAACGAAAGAAGAGATTGAAGCCGCTGCATGCGCAGATGAAAGCGTTAAAAAATACACCGATGGAAACACAATTGTAAAAATTATCGTTGTGCCTAATAAGCTCGTGAATATCGTTGTAAAATAAAGTAGCACTCAAAATAAAAAGGCCATATCAACAGATATGGCTTTTTTGTTTCACTCAGCAGACATCAATCTTACTTAATAAAAGAGGATAACCCTACTTTTAACACTTGCCACCTCTATCTTTTACCGTCTTTTGAGTAAATGATTACCCCTTGCTAAGTTCCTCTCGATTCTTCCCTAGTCCAAAAAGATAATACATGATCCCGACAAAGGTTAAGAATCCTACGCCAACAATTAACGATACGCGTGTATCTTCATTAATTGCCATTCCGACAATGACACATAATAAAAATGCCAAGGAGAGATAATTTGCATATGGAAACAGAATTGATTTAAAGGGATGATTAATCATTTTATCTGCATTTACACGCCTAAATTCTCCTTGGGCAATCAAGGCTACGAACCAAGGTGCCATTGCTGGAAGAACACTCGCACTATATACATAGACAAATACTTTTTCAGGATTTGGCAAAATATAATTCAGACCTGATCCAACAAGTAAGCAAAACATTGTGACATTAATTGCATTTACAGGTACTCCATTATTCGATACTCTTGAGAACCATTTTGGTAATTGTTTATTCATTCCCATTGTGTAAAGCATACGCCCACAACTATACATCCCACTATTACACCCCGAAAGCGCAGCTGTGAGTACAACAAAGTTAATAATACCTGCCGCCGCCGCTATCCCAACCTTAGAAAATACCATTACAAATGGGCTTCCAATCCCATTGAGTTCATCCCACGGCCAAAGACATAAAATAACAAAAATAGAGCACACATAGAAAATTAATATGCGCCAAAGGACATTCTTAACCGCGCGGCGAAGTGTGACTTGAGGGTTTGTAGCTTCACCCGCCGTAATTCCAACAAGTTCAACACCTTGATAGGATGCAACGACCAAGCATAAGGCGGTTAAAAATCCTTTTATCCCATTCGGAAAGAAACCTCCGTGAGCAGTTAAGTTTGTCAAGCCAATTGGTTTACCCGCATTTCCAAACCCTAAAAATATAAGCCCTAATCCAATTAAAATCATTACGATAATTGTGGTAACTTTAATCATTGCAAACCAAAACTCTAATTCACCATACATTTTAACAGCGAGAAGATTAGCAGTTGCAACAGAGATCACCGCAATAAGTGCAGGGATCCATGCAGGCAAATCTGGAAACCAGTAACTTGCATATGCACCAATTGCTGTAATTTCTGAAATCCCTACAGCAATCCACATAAACCAATAACTCCATGCACATAAATAACCCACAAAAGGGCTAATATATTTGTGTGCATAGACAACAAAAGAGCCTGTAACAGGTTCTGTATAAAGCATCTCACCTAAAGAGCGCATAATAAAATAAACAAATACTCCCGCAATGATATATGCCAATAAGACTGAAGGTCCTGCCCATTTAATTGTGCTTGCCGATCCCATAAAGAGCCCTACTCCAATCGTACCACCTAAGGCGATCAACTCTATATGTCGTGCGTGTAATCCTCTCTGTAACTTTCCGTTGTTTTGTTTCATGAAATCCTTCTGTCTATTAAACCAATTTAATGATCTTGCGCTCCTACAATTTCTATTTTAGCTTTATCTTCTTCTGAAAGTGTATCGTACCAATCATCCCCAATGACTTCCATTGGATGTTGAGTTCGGTCACTTCCATTTCCACACATCATTTTATTCACTGAACATAATTTATCACAGCCCCAACAAATACGTTCAGGATGCTTTGGTTTCAATGGAAATCTAATTTTTGCCATTTTTACACCTCATTGATCAACCGGATCAAATATTAAAAGCCCTTCTAAAACTAGATGTTTATGAACTTTTATTGATAAACTTGGAAATTCTTTCTCTAATATTTCTGCTAACCATTCAGCCCTTCCTCCTGATAATACAACTAAAGCATTATCTCCTAAAGCATGATAAATCGAAGATATTGCACCCACTAAGGCATAATATATTCCTGCGGAAATACAATTTGAAGTATTCTTTCCTAGTTCATTTTGATAAGGCAAATCATCTGGAACGTGAAGGGTTGTATCTTTTAATAAAGCATCTTTCATCGATTTCATTCCAGGAAGAATAACGCCACCCTGAAAAAATCCTTCTTGGGTTATATGGTCAATCGTGAGTGCTGTTCCTAAATCAACCACTAATAATGGGTTTTGGGGATACTGTGCTTTTGCCGCAAGCATTGCCAACCATCGATCCACACCAAGTTTATCAGGCACATCATATTGATTTAATAATCCATGCGATTTCCGTTGAGACTTTGCCACAATCGGTGTTTTATTTAAATATTTTGCAATTAATTGATGCAACTTATCTAATCGTTCTTTTCGTGTTACTGAAGCAATTCGAATTTCATCAGGTAATGGATAGTGATCAAATAGTTTTTGAATAAATGTCTCAAGCTCAGCGTACTCAACAAAACGATGCGCAGTTAATACAGAATTTTTATCATATAGGGCAAACTTTATGCAAGTATTACCACAATCAAATAAGAACTTAAGCATAAGGTCTGAGCGAAAGCTCTCCTGAGAAATAACTATTAATCTTCCCTGCTTCATCCTTGATTAGCAATGCGCCATTTTCTGCAATCCCAATCTCTTCTCCGATAATCTCCTGATAGGGTGAAAACAAACGAATTTTTTGACCTGCTAAAGCGCTATATTGTTTCCAATCCTCATCAAGATTGGGAATATTAAAGGTATCATATTGATCTCGTAGCTCGAGGATCATCGTAATGAGTGCAGCAATCAGTACATTACGATCAATTGCCTGCCCCAGCTCTTCTTCAATGGAGGTGACTTTATTGCCTGACAAATTAAGATCATCGACTTTATGATTATTAAGTCCTATCCCAATAATCATTTCAACATCATTCTCTTGCTTTGCAATTGTCTCTATCAAAATCCCAGCCATCTTATGCCCCTTAACCCAAATATCATTTGGCCATTTGATCGTTGCATTTACACCTAATGTATTTAGATACTTAACGACTGAAAGCCCTAATGCAGGGCTAAAGCTTGTTAAATTTGCCAGCGCTTGATGATGAAAATGAATCTTCATCGAGAAATAGAGATTCTTTGCAAAAGGGGAAATCCATGTTTTCCCATTTCGGCCTTTACCCGCTTCTTGCATCTCACACACACAGACGCCCGCATCGTTTATCTCTCTATCTGCAATCAAGACATTGGTAGAACCCGTGATGAGTTCTACATCTAAAAAATTGAGCAATGCAATACTTTTAGCATCTAATAAAGATAATATTTTCTCTTTCGACAAAGGAATATAATCAAAGTTTGCGCGATAGCCTTGTTTACCGACTGTTTCAACAAGTCCATACTGTTTTAATTCATTAACAGCTTTCCAGATCGCTTGTCGCGTTACAGAAAATTGCTGTGCTAGTTGCTCCCCTCTATAGAGACTACCTTCTGAAAAAATATAAAACAGTGCTTTTGCGATCGGGGACATAAATTGGATTCACTTCAATAAGGATAGTTTCCATTATAACGAATTGCATCGTTATTCGATTATTTTTCCAATAAAAAAGTGCGCCAAGGCACTTTTTTATTGGTATTTTACTTAAATGACTTTGATAATCGCTTCTGCTGCTTTTACAACATTATGCTCATTTAAGGCAGCAACGCAGATTCGTCCTGTTCCGACTGCATAAATTGCAAATTCTTCGCGGAGACGATCTACTTCAGCCTTTGTAAGCCCTGAATAACTAAACATCCCATTCTGTGCACGAATAAAGGAGAAATCACGTTTTGTCTGACCTTCATTTAATAAGGCGACAAATTTATCTCGCATCACATGAATTCGCTCACGCATTTCACGAAGCTCATCCAACCAGAGTTGCTTGAGTCTAGGATCATTTAATACATGACCCACAAGTGCTGCACCGTAGATGGGAGGAGAGGAGTAGTTGGCGCGAACCATTTTTTTAAGTTGAGAGGTCACGCGAACTTGCTCATCAGCCGAACCTGTAATTACAGAGAGTGCTCCAACACGCTCACCATATAACGAGAATGACTTTGAAAATGAATTTGCGATCAATGCAGGTAAACCAGCTTTTTCAAAAATATGAATGGCGCGAGCATCTTCATCAACGCCTTTACTAAATCCTTGATATGCCATATCTAAAAATGGAATTAACTCATGGGTTTTCATCGCTTCCGCAAGTTTTTGCCATTCATCTTCAGATAAATCCGCACCTGTCGGATTATGACAACATGCATGCAAAACGAGAATAGAATGTTTTTTTAACGTTTTGACAAAAGCGAGAAGCGCATCGAAATCAACTCCACCCGTTTTAGCATCAAAGTATGGATAATCTTTAACCTCAAATCCTGCGCCTTTAAAAATTGCACGATGGTTATCCCATGTAGGATTTGAAACATAAACAGACACACCCTCATCTGCCAAAAGTTGATGAAGAAAATCTGCACCTACTTTTAATGCACCCGTGCCTCCTAACGTCTGCACCGTTGCTAAGCGGTTTTCAGTCAAAATGGAACTATGCTCTGAGAAAATCAATCGCTTGACCGCATCAATGTAGGAATTTAAACCGTGCATGGGTAGATACACATGGGGTTTTTGTTCTTTTAGAAAATAATCTTGTGCTTCATTCACTGCTTTTAAAATAGGCACTTTTCCATTGGCATCGGTGTAAATCCCGATACTTAAATTCACCTTCTCAGGACGTGTATCTTGATTATATTGCTCAACTAAACTGAGAATAGGATCATCGGGGGCTTTCTCTACAGACTTATATAAACTCATATTTATCCTTTCATCATAAATGACATTTTAATGCAAAGGCCATACCCACATTAGAGTTGGCGTTACGGTTAACAATAACAATATATCTAAAATTAATCCAACACGCCAATAATCTCCAAATTGATATCCACCTGGCGCTAATACCAATGTATTTGAATGATGCCCTATCGGCGTATTAAACGTACAGGAACTTGCAATGGCAACGCCCATCAAATAAGCATCTGGGTTATGTCCTAAGTGTTGTGCAACGCCATAGGCAATAGGACACATGATAACGGCGGTTGCAGAGCTATTAATCACATCTGTCATAATGATTGTAATGAGTAAAATCGCACCAAGCATGACAATATCACTTGAGCCATCTAATAGAGAGACAAGTTTCTGTGCCAAAACCGCACTTGCACCTGTTTTTTCTAAGGCTGCCCCCACCGTTATGAAACACCCGAGCAACATAATTAGTGAACCTTGCTGGCTCTTATAAATATCTTTCAAAGGGAGAAGATTAAATATCACTAGCAAGAATACCGCTAAAGGAAAACTCACCTCCGCAGGTAAAATTTGAAAGGCAACGAGCCCGATCGCTCCCACAAAAATCGCAACCGTTGGAAGCATTTTATAAGAGGCTTTTAGACTAATATCACGCTCAGCAAGTGGCAATAAGCCAAGATAGTTCAATGTTTCTGGGAGCTCATCGATATTCCCTTGGATCAGAAGAATATCCCCAGCTTTCATGCTGATTCGTGAGAATCGTTTGCGGATACTTTCTCCATGACGAGAAACCGCAATTACATTAATGGCATATCGTTCCCGCATTTGAACTTCCATTAAGGAATGATCCACTAATCGAGAACCCGGATTCACAACAACCTCTACAACACTCAACTTGTTCGTCGGAATCATCTTATTGGCGATACTTTTTGTAAGATTCAATCCTGTAAGAAGTTCTAATTGCTTAAGCTCTTCAGGTTGCCCCTCCAATAAAAGAGTATCGTGAGCACGCACAACTTCATCAGGTCCAGGATCAAGAATTCGACGTGCACCTCGAATAATCACAACAACTCTCACCGTATGCTCCGTGATTTCCTCAATCTCTTTCACACTTTTTTGGGCACATTTACTCCCCTCTTCGACCTTTGCCTCAAGAAGATAGTTATCTGTATAAAACTCAGTATTTCCTGTTGCTGATTTTCGCTCAGGAATCAACCGCCACCCAATCAATGCTAAATAGGAAAGTCCCACTACCGCTACAACTAAGCCCACAGGGGTAAAGTCAAACATTGTGAACTTCTCAAGCCCAATCGATTCTCGATAATTTGCAACAATAATATTAGGCGGTGTACCAATCAACGTAATTGTACCACCTAATAATGAAGCAAATGCCATTGGCATCAGTACTCTTGCTGGAGGAATTTTATAACGGTGGCAAACCTGTATTGCGACAGGCATTATGAGTGCAAGCGCCCCCACATCATTCATAAAAGCGGAAAAGAACGCAACAAGCCCTGTTAACATTAATACAAGCAAAGAAGGATGTGTAGAAAAAGCACTCAAATGTTTTGAAAGGTGATAGGTAATTCCTGTTTTACCAATCGCATGACTTAACACAAGAACAGAGGCAACCGTTATCAATGCAGGATGGCTAAATCCCTTATAGGCATCCTTATAAGGAACGATCCCGAGTAAAATCAGGACAAGTAAGGTTCCTAAAGCGACGATATCATATCGCCACTTACCTAACATAAATAGAAAGAAGGCAATAATTAAAATAACGAGAGAGAATAACTGTGCATTGGTTAAAAAAGAGACCAATTGATAATCTAAATACGCAAGCATTTTACGCGTCCTTATCACGCTTTCTTAGCGCAACTAGCTTCTCTTGTACAGACATTTGCTTTCCTCTCCTTTCTTTTTGATGATATTGCTCTGAATCTCCATCTAATATCCAAGCAGTATGATCATCTAGATACATCATGAGACCTTCTTTAATTACCATTCGCTTTACTTTAGGATCAAGGACAGGCACAGCAATTTCAATTCTTCTAAAAAAGTTACGGTTCATCCAATCTGCACTAGAGAGATAGACCGATTCAGCGCCATTATCATAAAAATAGAATACTCTAGAATGCTCTAAAAAACGTCCCACAATTGAACGAACTCGAATATTTTCAGACAGCCCTTTAATTCCGGGTTTTAAAGCACATGCACCTCTGACGACAAGATCTATCTGCACTCCTTTCTTGGATGCCTCATAAAGTGCATCAATCAAAATAGGCTCTAAAAGTGCGTTCATTTTTGCAATGATTCGTCCTTCTCCTCCATTTGCAATATTTTCCTCTTCTTTTGAAATAGCAGAGAGTAATCGATCTGCAAAATCAAAAGGGGCTTGCCAGACCATTTGATGTTCAGGAACCTTTGCAAGACTAGATAGATTCATAAAAACACCCGAGATATTTCGCGTAACTTCCTCATCAGAAGTTAAAAGACTAAAGTCCGTATAAAGCCGAGCATTTCCTGAGTGATAATTCCCTGTCCCTATATGTGCATAACGACGAAGATAAATTTCACCATGACGGTTTTTCTCTTCTCGAATAACAAGAAGCATTTTTGCATGTGTTTTATATCCAAATACACCATATACAATTTTAATGCCTTCATCCTCAAGACGAGAGGCCCACTGTAGGTTTGTTTTTTCATCAAAACGAGCCATAAGCTCAACAACAACATTAACTTCTTTTCCTAATCGAGCTGCTTTAACAAGAAGCTCCATGAGCTCAGAATCATCACCTGTACGATAAACCGTCATGCGAATGACAAGTACATTAGGGTCTTCTGCTGCTTCTCTTAAAAAATCAATCACAGGTGTAAAGCTATCATAAGGGTGATGCAGAATAATATCTCGCTTATCAATTTCCAAAAATGCGCTTTCTCGATTAAGCCAACGAACAGGAGTATATCGTTTTAATTTTGGGTACTTAAGATGTGGGGCATCAATTTTATTTGCCAATAAAAACAAGTGTTCTAAATTAAAGTAGTGTGGAACATAGTAAATATCGGATGCCTTCAAATCAAACTCAGATAAAAGTGTCTGCTTTAAAGTATCAGGACAATTACTTTCTATTTCCAATCGAACAGCGTGCCCAAAACCTCTCTGTTTTAACTCCCCACGTAGTGCCTGATGAAGATTTGTGAGTTCTTCTCTATCAATAAAAAGATGGCTATTACGAGTTACCCTAAATTGGTAGAACCCCATAATTGTAAGATCAGGAAATAGTTGGTGAATAAAAGCATTAATCACCTCTTGAATTGTTGTAAATAACTTAACCCCTTCTTCTGCTGGAAGCTCAATCAAGTGAGGTAAATTTTCTGGAATTGAAAACACTGCTATATCTATTTTTCGCCCATAAGCATCTGTACCTTTAAGATCCACAATGAAATTTAAACTTTTATTCGCAATATGAGGAAATGGGTGGGCAACATCTAACGCTATTGGAGTAAATACAGGAAGCATATTATGCACAAACAACTCTAACAACCAACTATATTGTGCATCACTCCATTCTGAAACACTTAATAACTTAACACCTTCTTTTTCCAAAGAAGGCACAAGCTCATCTGCAAATAAGCGATATTGATTTCCGATAAGTGTAGTAACTTGAGAATGAATTGATTTTTGCCATTCATCGACTGTTTCATCGCCAATGATTTCAAGCCCTGCATGGATTTGTTCTTGGATATTAGCCATACGAACTTCAAAAAATTCATCTAAATTAGTAGAAACAATTGCAATAAATTTTAAACGTTCTAAAAGAGGAATACGCTTGTCGCACGCAAGCGATAGCACTCGCTCTTGGAAAGCCAAAATAGACTTCTCACGATTGATAAGTGGATACTTTGCCTGCACAGAATGGTGCTGTAAAGTCTCTTCCATGATTCCTCCCCATATTTAGGGCATGATTATACCCAATAAAAAACCTGTCTTGCGACAGGTTTTTTATTATTTTGTTTTACCTATTTTTCGGTACTTTTCTATCGCGCTTATTTTCGCAGAAATCTCTCGCATTTCTTTTTCTGCCAATGCATAGTTAAAGTCATCATCACGCTTTTGAAGCATCGTCTCAACTCGCTGTTTAGCAGCCAACGCCTCTGCCTCATCTAAATCATCAGCTCGTTCAGCTGATTCAGCTAAAACAATAATTTGATTTGGTTGTATTTCCAAAATACCACCAGATACCCAAAATACATCTTCAACACCATCCGCCATCTTTAAACGAACCTGCCCAGGGACAAGTTCAGTTAAAAGGGGTAAGTGTCCTGGAAATACTCCGAGCTCGCCTGATCGGCTTGTCCCAGCAAAAAAAGATACTTCTCCTGAGAAAAGTTCTTTTTCCGCACTGACAATCGAAACATGCATAGTACTCATAGTTTTCTCCTATAAAGTCGCATTAAAGCTCAGTAGCACGTGCTTTAGCTTCTTCAATATCACCCACCATATAGAATGCTTGCTCTGGTAATAAATCACACTCTCCAGAAAGAATTGCTTTAAAACTTGCAATTGTATCTTTTAAAGAAACATATTTACCAGGCGCACCTGTAAATACCTCGGCAACGTGGAAAGGCTGTGATAAGAAACGCTGAATCTTACGAGCACGTTGAACAACTAATTTATCGTCTTCAGACAACTCATCCATACCGAGAATCGCAATAATATCTTTAAGCTCTTTATAGCGTTGTAAAACCGTTTGAACACCACGAGCAGTTTCATAATGCTCTTTTCCAATAACTTGTGGATCAAGCTGACGTGATGTTGAGTCAAGAGGATCAACCGCGGGATAAATACCTAAAGAAGCAATTTCACGAGATAATACGATCGTTGCATCTAAGTGAGCAAATGTAGTTGCAGGAGAAGGATCTGTTAAGTCATCCGCAGGAACATAAACTGCTTGAATAGACGTAATTGAACCTTTTTTAGTTGAAGTAATACGCTCTTGTAACACTCCCATTTCTTCAGAAAGCGTTGGCTGATATCCAACCGCAGATGGCATACGTCCTAATAATGCAGAAACTTCCGTACCTGCTAATGTATAACGATAGATATTATCGATAAACAATAGAACATCACGACCTTCATCACGGAAATACTCCGCCATGGTTAATCCTGTCAAAGCAACACGTAAACGGTTGCCAGGTGGCTCATTCATCTGCCCATAAACCATTGCAACTTTATCAAGAACATTTGAGTCTTTCATTTCATGGTAGAAGTCATTACCCTCACGAGTACGCTCACCCACACCAGCAAACACTGAAAGCCCTGAATGTGCTTTAGCTATATTATTGATAAGCTCCATCATATTAACGGTCTTACCCACACCAGCACCACCAAAGAGACCAACTTTACCCCCCTTAGCAAAAGGACATAGTAGATCAATAACTTTGATTCCTGTTTCTAGAAGCTCTGTTGATCCTGATTGTTCTTCATAGCTTGGCGCTTTACGATGAATACCCCAATGATCTGTTGCATCTACGGGACCTGCATGGTCTACAGGCTCACCGAGAACATTCATAATACGGCCTAAAGTCCCCTTACCTACAGGAACAGAAATAGGTGCTTTAGTATCTTCAACTTCTAAATCACGGCGGAGACCATCTGATGTTCCCATCGCAATCGTTCTAACAACCCCATCACCCAATTGCTGCTGTACTTCTAGCACTAGGCCTGTCTCTTTCACAACAAGTGCATTATAGATAGCAGGGACTGTTTCGCGAGAAAACTCAACGTCTACCACCGCGCCTATAACTTGTATAATTTTACCTGACATAATCACCCTCTAAATATTTTGAATCTTAAATTCTCTTAGCCTAAAGCAGCTGCACCACCAACAATTTCTGAAATTTCCTGAGTAATAGCAGCTTGACGAGCCTTGTTATAAGCAAGTTGTAAATTATTCACTAAAGCGTCCGCATTATCAGTTGCTGCCTGCATCGCCATCATTCTTGCAGCCATTTCACACGCAATATTTTCAACGACTGCATGATAAATTCCAGATTCTAAATAGCGACTGAGTATCAAATCGATGAGTCTTTCTGGATTCATATCATAGATATAATCCCAACGTAGTCCAGATGACCTTTTGATTGGAAGCTCAGTATTTTCTTCACCTTCTTCTAGACTCGAATACCCCATCTCTTCTTCTAGAAGTTTAAATTTATTCACATCTAGAGGCAACATTGGAATATCCACTGGTTTTTGCACCATTGTATTCACAAATAAATTTGCAAACACATGCACTTCATCAACATCACCATCACGATAGGCTTTCAACATAACGTTGATGGGGCCTAATAATTCTGCCATTGTTGGTGAATCACCTAGTCCACTTGCAGTTGCAAGAACTTTGCCACCGAATCTGCTAAAAAAGGCATTTGCTTTTTTACCAAAAGTAACAAAAGAAACCTCTTTATTCTCTTCGCTCCATTCACGCATTTTCAGACTCAAATGCTTAAACAAATTATTATTTAAGCCGCCACAAAGACCTCTGTCTGAACTAATTACAATCACGCCTACTCGTTTCGTTTCGCGCTTTGTAAGATAAACATGTTCAAAGTCAATATTAGCTTGTGCTAAGTGAGAAACAAGCTTAAAAATTTGATGGGCATAAGGCCTAGAACTCAACATTTGCTGTTGAGTTTTACGCATTTTACTAGACGCAACCATCTGCATTGCACTCGTGATTTTTTGAGTGTTTTTAATGCTTTTGATTTTTGTTCTAATCTCTTTTCCAACTGCCATAGACTTTCCTAAATACCACGTAGTGAAAAACGAACTACTTACTAGTTACCCATGCTTCTGTTTTCTTAAATGATTCAATTGCTTTAGCGAAGGCTGCATCAATATCATCATTATAATTACCTGTATTATTAATCTCTTCCATCAAAGAAGCCTGCTCTAGATTCATCATCTGAGTTAAAGATTGTGCAAATGCTTGGACCTCATTCACAGGAATATCATCCAAGTGACCTTTCTCAACGGTGTACAAAATAATTGCCATTTCAGCAACAGTATAAGGTTTATATTGTTGTTGCTTCATTAATTCCATAACACGTTGCCCTCTTTCTAGCTGTTTACGTGTTGCTTCGTCAAGATCTGATGCAAATTGAGAGAATGCTTCAAGTTCACGATACTGAGCCAATGCTAAACGAACACCACCACCTAATTTCTTAATGATCTTGGTTTGTGCAGCACCACCTACACGAGAAACAGATATACCCGCATTAATTGCAGGTCTTACACCGGCATTAAATAAGTCTGACTCTAAAAATATCTGACCATCAGTAATGGATATAACGTTTGTAGGTACGAACGCTGAAACGTCACCTGCTTGTGTTTCAATAATCGGTAACGCTGTTAAAGATCCTGTTTTTCCTTTAACTTCACCCTTTGTAAACTGCTCAACATAATCACTATTTACACGTGCAGCACGTTCCAACAAACGTGAGTGTAAATAGAACACATCACCAGGATACGCTTCACGACCAGGAGGACGGCGCAATAATAAAGATATTTGGCGATATGCAACGGCTTGTTTTGATAGGTCATCATAGATAATCAATGCATCTTCACCACGATCTCTAAAATACTCACCCATTGTACAACCTGAATATGCTGAAATATATTGCATTGCAGCAGGATCAGCAGCACTTGAAGCAACCACAATGGTATGCCCCATTGCATCATTTTCTTCTAGTTTGCGAACAATATTTGCAATCGTAGAGTTTTTCTGCCCGATTGCGACATAAATACATTTCACGCCTGTATGCTTTTGATTGATAATTGTATCAATGGCAACTGCGGTTTTACCAGTTTGACGATCTCCGATAATTAATTCACGTTGACCTCGACCAATTGGAACCATTGAGTCAACAGCGATATAACCTGTTTGAAGAGGTTGATCAACTGATTGACGCTCAATTACACCTGGTGCAACTTTTTCGACAGGTGCTGATTCAGTAGTATTTACAGGACCTTTTCCATCGATAGGTTTACCCAATGCATCTACTACACGCCCAAGAAGTTCTCTTCCGACAGGTACTTCCATAACTCGCCCAGTACATTTTGCAACATCCCCCTCAGAGATATTACCGTAATCACCGAGTAATACAACGCCCACAGAGTCTCTTTCTAAGTTTAAAGCTAGCCCGAATACATTCCCGGGGAACTCAACCATTTCACCTTGCATGACTTCATCTAAACCATAAACACGTGCGATACCATCTGTTACACTGATTACAGTTCCTTCTGTTCTTGCTTCAGGCTTAACATCAAACTGTTCAATCTTAGATTTTATAAGATCACTTATTTCTGATGGATTTAATTGCATAATTAAAATCGTCCTTTAAAACAAAATAAAATTCTTTCAATACCTTAAGATTGAGAAATATGACTTGATATTCTTTCTAGACGGCCTTTTAAAGATCCATCTACAACCCAATCGCCTGCTTTTATCATTGCACCACCAATTAATTTGGCATCCACTCTAACGCTCAACTTTACGTCCTTTTGAAAACGTCGTTTTAGTGCTTCTGAAAAAAGATTAAACTCGTCATTAGTAACATCAAAAGCAGAGATCAACTCTGCTTGAACAATTGATTGATCAGCTAATACAAGCATTTCATACTCTTCTTGTATTAGTGGAAGAATAGCAAATCTTTTGCTTTCTAAAATCAATCCAAGAAAATGAGCTTCCTTCTCTTTCAATTTTCTTTTTAAAATATCGGAGGCAAGATCTTGTAAAAAGAGAAGTTGCTTATCATGAGAGATATCAGGACGATTTACAAAGGTCTTTACATCATCACTAATTGCCAAAGTTTTTAACGCAGCTAAAAAAATCGCCCACTCTGAACAAGCTTTATCCTCTTTAGCTACTAAAAAAACAGCTTTTGCATAAGGACGAGCAATGGTAATATTTTCTGCTGACATACTAACTATCCTCTCTCAATTATAAACGCGATGCTAAATCTTGTAGTAACCGTTCATGCGTCTCACGATTGACTTCTTGTCCAAGTATTTTTCCCGCACCTTCAAGCGCTAAATTAACAACATCTTTTCGAAGTTGTTCTTTCGCCTGATTCATTTCTACAACAATTTGATCTTTTGCATCCGACAATTGCTTATCAGCAACTGCTTTTGCTTGCTCTCGTGATGCCTCAATTGTATCTTCGGCACGTCTATTTGCCATACTTACGATTGATGAAGCCTCTTGCTTGGCTTCTTTTAAGATTGCTTTGACCTCTGAATCACCAGAAGCCTTTTGAGCTATACTCTCTTCAGCAGCCTGTAAACCCTCAGCAATTTGCGCTCGACGCTCATCAATCGCTTTGATCAATGGAGGCCAAATAAATCGCATGACTACCCATACTAGCGTAAAAAATACGACAAACTGTGCAAATAATGTAGCATTAATATTCATAAGTCATCCTTGCCTATTTAACGATAAATCAAGGCGTTATATAAAACACCTAAATCTTAATTCCCGCCAAATACTACCATCGCAAAGAAGATTGCAATACCAACACCGATCAAGAATGCAGCATCTACAAGACCTACTAAGATAAACACTTTTGGAAGTAATTTATCCATCATTTCTGGTTGACGCGCTGACGATTCAACATACTTCGCACCTAATAATGCAATTCCTAATGCAGCACCAAGTGCACCAAAACCAACAATAATTCCACATGCTAATGCTACTAAACCCATTTTATGCTCCTAAAAATTTACAAAAAATTAACATCAAACAACAACCCAAAAGATTGAATTCTAATGACCCTCATGCGCTTGACCCAAGTAAACGAGCGTCAACGTCATGAAGATATACCCTTGAAGTACAATAATTAAAATATGGAAGATTGCCCATGCAGAGCCTGCAAGCCAATGAAGACCAAAACCCCACCATGTACCTGTTGCACCGAGTAAGGCAATCAAACAGAAAATCAATTCTCCTGCAAACATATTCCCAAAAAGTCGCATTCCCAAAGAAAACGCCTTAGAAATATACTCAATTACATTTAAAAGTAGGTTAAATGGCAATAACCATATCCCAAAAGGTGCTGTACATAACTCCTTTACAAACCCTGA